>RHMC01000069.1 GCA_003719395.1 Streptomyces altiplanensis | reverse complement strand
ACCGGCAGCGCGAACGCCAGCCCCGCGCACCCCACGGCCCCGCCCGCCGCCACGACCCGCCCGCGCCCCGGACCCAGCGTCCACGCCGAGGCGTTGGCGATCGCGTAGTACACCAGCACCCCGAACGACGAAAACCCAATGGCTCCACGCACATCACCAGTCGCGGCCACCACAGCGACAACCGCCCCCACCGCCAACTCGGCCCGGTGCGGCACCTGGAACCGCGGATGTACGGCGGCCAGCGCACCCGGCAGATGACCGTCCCTGGCCATCGCCAGCGTCGTACGCGACACCCCGAGGATCAGCGCCAGCAACGACCCGAGCGCCGCCACAGCCGCACCGGTCCGCACCACGGGCGCCAGCTCCCCCGCGCCCGCCGCCCGCACCGCGTCCGCCAAGGGCGCCGTGGAAGAGGCCAGTTCCCCGGCCCCCAGCACCGACAGCACCGCGACCGCCACGCACGCGTACACCACCAGCGCGATCCCCAGCGCCACCGGAATCGCGCGCGGGACCGTACGGGCCGGATCGCGCACCTCCTCGCCGAGCGTCGCGATCCGCGCGTACCCGGCGAACGCGAAGAACAGCAGCCCGGCAGCCTGGAGCACCCCACCGGGTCCCGAACCGCCGGGCCCCGAACCCAGCGCAGGCCCCTCCGCCCCGAGACACACCGCCACGACAGCCACCAGCACCGCCAGCACCACCGCCACGATCGCCCGCGTCAGCCACGCCGACTTCTGAACACCCCCGTAGTTCACCGCGGTCAGCACCACCACAGCGGCGACAGCCACCCCGTGCGCCTGCTCCGGCCACACGTAGGCCCCGACCGTCAGCGCCATGGCCGCGCAGGAAGCGGTCTTCCCCACCACGAAACCCCAGCCCGCCAGATACCCCCAGAAGGGCCCGAGCCGCTCCCGCCCGTACACGTACGTCCCGCCGGAGGCGGATAGCGGGCCGCGAGCCGTGCGGAGGACATCGCGTTGCAGTACGCCACCACAGCGGCCAGCGCCAGCCCCGCCAGCAGCAGCGTCCCGGAGCCAGCCGCCCCCGCCGCCGGCGCGAGCGCCACGAAGATCCCCGCGCCGACCATCGCCCCGAGCCCGACCACCACGGCATCGAAGACCCCGAGCGTCCGTCGCAGTTCCTGTGTCATGCGCCGCACCCTACTGAGCCGGGCAACCACCCGGAGCTCCGGAACGTCTTCGGCTGCATGAGCATCATCAGCTGGATCGTCCTCGGCCTGCTCTCCGGAGCCGTCGCCAAAATCCTGCTTCCCGGGCGCGATCCGGGCGGCCTGATCGGCACGACCCTCATCGGGGTCGCGGGCGCGTTCATCGGCGGCTGGGCCTCGGCCCGCTACCTCGACCGCCCGATCGCCAACGAGTTCTACGACGGGGCCACCTGGGCCGCCGCCATCGGTGGGGCGCTCGCCCTCCTGGTCGTGTACCGGATCCTCTTCGGCCACTCACGTCCCCGCTGAGCCACCTGAGCCACTCAGAGCCACCTGAGCCGTCCAGAGCCACCTGAGCTACCCGAGCCCCGTCTCCCGCAACGTGATGTTGAGCCGCCCGCCCGCCATCCCGGTCCCCGGACCACCGGTCCCCGGCAGCACCTTCGGCACCCCGTGGTACGCGAAGCGCGAAGGCCCCCCGAAGACGAAGAGATCCCCCGAGGCCAGCTCCACATCCGTGTAGGGCCGCCCCCGGCTCTCCGTATTGCCGAACCTGAAGACGCACGTGTCGCCGATGCTCAGCGACACCACGGGAGCCCCGGACCGCTCGTCCCTGTCCTGGTGCATCCCCATCTTCGCGTCGCCGTCATAAAAATTGACGAGCGCGGTGTCCGGCGCGTATCCCCGCGCCGCCTCCTCGTCCCCGTACGCGACGGCCAGCGCCCGCCGCCCCAGCTCCGCCAGCCACCCGGGAAACGCGGCCACCGGCGCGCCGTTCACGTCGTCTCCGTGCGCGTGTACCGGTACGGCTGCCAGTGCCACCCCACGCACACCGTCCGCACCGACATGACCCCGCCGTTCGGCAGCCGTGTGCGCCGGATCGGCACCGGACCCCGCGCCCACTCCCGGCACGCCCCGACCAGCTCCCGCAGCTCGTCCACCGACAGCCAGCCGGGCACGTGCACCGCCCCCGGCGCGATCTGCGCCCGCTCCCGGGGGAACAGCCCGGTCACGCCGGCGTCCCGGCCCCCTCGAGTTCCAGCAACCGCCGCTTGCGTTCGAGTCCGCCCGCGTACCCGGTCAGCGAGCCGTTCGCCCCGATCACCCGGTGGCACGGCCGCACGACGAGCAGCGGGTTGCGCCCGATCGCCGTTCCCAGCGCCCGCACCCCGGCCCGCGAGACCCCGATCCGCTCGGCGAGCTTTCCGTACGACGTCGTGGTGCCGTACGGAATCGTCTCCAGCGCCTCCCACACCCGCCGCTGGAAGTCCGTACCGACACCGCCGGCGTACTCCACGTCGAAGCGCGTCAGTTCCCCGCCGAAGTACGCCCGCACCTGCCGCGCGATCTCCTCGAAGGCCCCGGGCGCGCGCCGCCACCCGTCCGGCACGTCACCGACGGCGACTCCGCCCTTCTGCCCGGGCACCGACAGCGAGGCCAGCGCCGTACCGCCGACGGCGGTCGCGGACTCCTCGCCCACCAGCAGCAGCTCACCCAGTGGGCTGTCCACGGTCGCGTAGAGCGTCATGGCCGGTCCCTTCCCTCACAGTGCGTTCCCGTACGTTCCCGTACGCCCCGTCACGACGAGTCTGCGGCGCCGGGCCCGCCGGAGCTGGCGGAATTCGGACATCGCGGCGGGGGTGGAGCCGGCCGCGCCGCCTCCACCCCCGCTCCGCGGCGAACCGCCAGGTCAGCGGTAGTTCACGAACTGCAGCGCGAAATCGAAGTCCTTGCCCTTGAGCAGCGCCTGCACGGCCTGGAGGTCGTCACGGCTCTTCGAGCTGACCCGCAGCTCGTCGCCCTGGACCTGCGCCTTGACGCCCTTGGGACCCTCATCGCGGATGATCTTCGCCACCTTCTTGGCGTTGTCCTGGGAGATGCCCTCCTCGATGGACGCGAAGATCTTGTACTCCTTGCCGGACAGCTGCGGCTCGCCGGCGTCCAGCACCTTGAGCGAGATCCCACGCTTGACCAACTTGGTCTCGAAGACGTCGAGGATCGCCTTGACCCGCTCCTCGGAGTTGGCCTGCATCAGGATCTTCTCGCCGGACCAATCGATCGAGGCGCCGACGTTCTTGAAGTCGTAGCGCTGCGAGATCTCCTTCGCGGCCTGGTTGAGGGCGTTGTCGACCTCCTGCCGCTCGACCTTCGAAACGATGTCGAAACTGGAGTCGGCCATGTCCTGTGGCTCCTTGTGATCGGGGGATGGGGGTACCGGTTCCGGGTTGCCTCGCCGGGCGGGGTACGCGGCCGGTGCTCCCGTGCCGCTTCCGTAAAGCCTAGTCACCCGCGCCCGCCCCGAGCACTGATCAATCCGGTGGCGGAGCACCCCCGGGTATCGGGTATCGTTTACGTCGTTGCCACGGAACACCGCCCAGGCGTCGCCCGAAGCGACATCCCATGGCGGTGTGCCCGAGTGGCCAATGGGAGCGGACTGTAAATCCGCCGGCTTAGCCTTCCCAGGTTCGAATCCTGGCGCCGCCACAGGTAGGGAAACCCCCTCCGGACTGCAGAAATGCGGACCTGAGGGGGTTTTCTGGTTGACGGGCCGGTTGATGAACCGGCCCGGAACCCTCGACACCCGGAACCCTCGACATCCGCAACACTGCGGCTGCCGGAACTCTCCGGCAGCCGCATGACGTTCAGTTACCGGCAACGTCCTTCACCGCGACCGTGACCGGCACCGAGCCGCTGACCAGCTCCAGAGTCAGACCCGCCGTCGACGGAGTCTCCAGCAGCTCGGCCAGGACGGCCGCCACGTCGCGTGCGCCACCGGACCACGCCCCGTCGAGGCCCCGAGGCGCACGAGCCCCGTGCCCGCGTCGTTCGTCAGGCTGCCCGGCCGCAGGATCGTCCAGTCCAGGCCGGTCCGGGAGCGTACGTCCGCGTCCGCCGCGCCCTTGCCGCGCAGGTACGTGTCGAAGACCTCGTCGCCCGCCCGCTCCGGATCCGCTCCCATCGAGGACACGACGAGGAAGCGGCGTACGCCCGCCCGCTCCTCCGCGTCCGCGAAGAGCACGGCCGCGCCCCGGTCCACCGTGTCCTTGCGCCCGGTGCCGCTCCCGGGCCCCGCGCCCGCCGCGAAGACAGCGGCGTCGGCGCCTTCCAGCACCTCGGCGACCTGCTCGGCGGAGGCCGATTCCAGGTCGAGCACGACCGGCTCGGCGCCCGCCTCCCGCAGATCCTCGCTCTGCCCGAAATCGCGGACGATGCCCGCGACCTCGTACCCGCGTGCGGCGAGCAACCGCTCCAGCCGCAGTGCGATCTGACCATGTCCACCCGCGATGACAATGCGCATGTTCCCGACCGTACGCGCACCTCTGCGCGCGTGCTCGGGTCCCGGCCGCCCCGGGCGGAACGCCCGGGTGAGGCGCGGTGCGCGCGCCGGCTCAGCCCCGCCCCTGGCGCGGCAGGCCGAGCGCGACGGCGGCCGCCGAGTCGCAGTACTCCCGTACCGCGCTGGTACGCGCCACCACCCGCCCGCGGTGGATGACGACGCGGCTGTACGCGAGCGACAGCACCCCCGCGATCCGCTCTCCGCGTACGGCGACCAACTCCGCCGGAAACCCGGCCTCCACCCGCACCTCGGGCAGCCCCATCGCCTCCCGCGCCGCCGAGCTCACCGTTCCGTACGCGTCCGAAGCCCGCATCCCGCCCTGCGAGGCCAGCAGGTAGGCGGCCTCCAGCGGATCCCCGCGCCCCACCGGATTGGCCACGTCCCGCAGCGCCCCGCTGCCCGCGGCGACCCGCACCCCGGCCGCCCGCAGCAGCCGTACGGGAGCCGGCCCGCCGCCCCGCCGTTCCACCCCCGCGCAGTTGCCCTGCGGCAGGCAGACCACGGTCACCCCGGCCGCGGCCAGCTGTCCGGCGGCACGCTTCGCCGCCTCCAGGGGCAGCCGGGAGAGCCCGGCGCACGGACCGATCGTGACCCCGGGCCGCAGGCCGCCCACCATCGCCGCGAGCCGGCGCGCCGGGCCGGATCGTCACCTTCCGTATGGAGGTCCACGGGGCAGCCGTGCTCGGCGGCGACCTCCAGGACCGCCTCCGTGTAGCCGGCCGGTCGGGGTCGAGCTCCGGGCAGGCCCCCCACCGCGCCGGCGCCCATCTTCACGGCGTCCCGCAGCATCGACAGGCCGTCCGCGCCCGCGAGGCCGGTGAGCAGCCGGGGCACGGCGACGGCGGTCAGATCGGCCAGCCCGCGCAGCGAGCGCCGCGCCTGGAGCACCGCCTCCATGGACCTGAGCCCCTGCACGTCCCCGATCCGCACGTGCGAGCGCACCGCGGTCGCGCCGTGCCCTAGCTGGAGCAGCACCGCCTCGGTGGTGCGGCGCTGGACCTCCTCGGTGCGGTACGGAACCGGGCCGCCGGCGTCGGCGGTGAGAGCAGTGTCACTGTGGGCGTGCGGCTCGGCGGGGGCGGGCAGCAGGAGGTGGCCACTGAGGTCCACGCGCGCGCCCACCGCGGGGAGGCTGCCCGCGGTGCCGACGGCCTCGATGCGCCCGTCACTGAGCCGTACGTCCACGGTCCGGCCGTCGGTGAGACGGGCCGAGCACAGCAGCAGCGTGGTGCTGTCGGTGCCGGGCAGGCCGTCGCTGTTTCCCGAGCCGCCGCCGGACGAACGGGGCGGCTGCGGCTGGCTGTCGGACATCGGGCTCCTGCGGGGGCTCGGGCGTACAAGATCAAGATCAAGATCACGCAGCGTGAGTCGAGCCTAGGGGGCCGCAAACCAGCCTTCGGCGAGGAGCGCAATAGTCGTACCAGTGTGGGCACGAGTGGCGTACGGGACGGGTGGGGTGAGCGCGGGAAAGAGGGCGGGGGAGCGGGGCCGGAAAACGGATTTGGGCGATCGGCGGGCAACCGTGTAATGTCTTCATCGCTCGCCCCAATAGCTCAGTCGGTAGAGCGTCTCCATGGTAAGGAGAAGGTCTACGGTTCGATTCCGTATTGGGGCTCTGGTGATCGGTGATCCCCGCCTTCGGGCGGGGGGATCCGTCATCAAAGCGGTGTAGCTCAGTCGGTAGAGCAAGCGGCTCATAATCGCTGTGTCACCGGTTCAAGTCCGGTCACCGCTACACACGGTAGCCGATTGTGGGGTCGGTCCTTCGATCGGCTACTCTTTTATGCGTTCATCCGTTCATCCGTCCGTCCAAGGAGCACTCACGTGGCTGCCACCGACGTCCGCCCGAAGATCACGCTGGCCTGCGTGGAGTGCAAGGAGCGGAACTACATCACCAAGAAGAACCGGCGTAACAACCCGGACCGTCTTGAGATGAAGAAGCACTGCCCGCGCTGCAACTCGCACACTGCGCACCGCGAAACCCGCTAAATACAGGCTCGTATGCGAGGCCGTCCCCACTTCGGGGGCGGCCTCGTGTCGTTTGCCCAGTCAACTCATCAGGCATCAGGCATCAGGAGGTACGAGCCCATGGCGCTCGATCAGTCCTTCGTGGGGCGGGCCTATCCGCCCACCGCACCGTACGAGGTCGGCCGGGAGAAGATCCGTGAGTTCGCCGAGGCTGTGGGCGACACCAATCCCGCGTACACCGACCCGGAAGCCGCCAAGGCGCTCGGTCACTCCGATGTGATCGCACCGCCGACCTTCGTCTTCGCCATCACCTTCAAGGCGGCGGGCCAGGTCGTCGAGGACCCGCAGCTGGGTCTGGACTACAGCCGTGTGGTGCACGGCGACCAGAAGTTCGCGTACAAGCGCCCGGTGCGCGCGGGGGACCGGCTGTCGGTCACCTCGACGATCGAGGCGGTCAAGTCGATGGCGGGCAACGACATCGTGGACATCCGCGGTGAGGTCCACGACGAGACCGGTGAGCATGTCGTGACGGCATGGACGAAGCTCGTCGCGCGTGCGGCGCAGGAGGCGTGATGACTGCGAAGATCTCCTACGCGGACGTCGAGGTCGGCACCGAGCTGCCCGCCCAGTCCTTTCCCGTGACGCGCGCCACGCTCGTGCAGTACGCGGGCGCCTCCGGCGACTTCAATCCGATCCACTGGAACGAGAAGTTCGCCACCGGGGTCGGGCTGCCGGACGTGATCGCGCACGGCATGTTCACCATGGCCGAGGCCATCCGGGTGGTCACCGACTGGGCCGGCGACCCGGCCGCCGTCGTCGAGTACGGCGTGCGCTTCACCAAGCCGGTCATCGTCCCGAACGACGACAAGGGTGCGCTGATCGAAGTCAGCGCCAAGGTCGCCGCACTGCTGGACGACAACCGGGTCCGGGTGGACCTGATCGCGATGAGCGCCGGGCAGAAGGTGCTGGGCATGTCCCGCGCCGTGGTCCGGCTCGCCTGACGCAAGGGACGCCCCCGCGATCGCGGGGCCGCGGCCCCGCTGATCCTGCCCCGGCGCGAGAAGCGGCCGCCGCCGCGGCGGGAGCACGAGGAGCGGCTCGTCACGACGCCGCGTACGGGGCGCCTCCGGCTGCCGGAGCGCCCCGTACGCTTGTCCCGTGCAGGAACTCCACGACGCTCCCCTCGCCCCCCTGACCACCTTCCGGCTCGGCGGTCCCGCGACCCGCCTCGTCACGGCCACCACCGACGACGAGGTGGTCGCCGTCGTCCGCGAGGCCGACGCGGCCGGCACCCCGCTGCTCGTCATCGGCGGCGGAAGCAACCTGGTCATCGGCGACAAGGGCTTCTGACGGCACCGCCCTGCGCTACGCGACCACCGGCTTCCGCCTCGACGGCACGTCGCTGGAACTGGCCGCCGGCGAGGTCTGGACCGACGCCGTCGCCCGCACCGTCGAGGCGGGCCTCGCGGGCATCGAGTGCCTCGCGGGCATCCCCGGCTCGGCCGGCGCGACACCGATCCAGAACGTCGGGGCGTACGGCCAGGAAGTGTCCGGCGTCATCACCGAGGTCGTCGCCTACGACCGCCGGGCGGGCGAGACGGTCACCCTGCCCGCCGCCGACTGCGACTTCTCGTACCGTCACAGCCGCTTCAAGCGGACCCGGACCGTTTCGTCGTCCTGCGCGTCCGCTTCGCACTGGAGGACGCGGGCGGCCTGTCCGCGCCCATCAAGTACCCCGAGACCGCGCGCACGCTGGGCGTCGGGGCCGGCGACCGCGTGCCCGCCGCCGTCGCCCGCGAGACCGTGCTGAAACTGCGCGCGGGCAAGGGCATGGTCCTGGATCCCGAGGATCACGACACGTGGTCCGCGGGATCCTTCTTCACCAACCCGATCCTGACGGACGAGGAGTACGCCGCCTTCCTCGCCCGCGTCCTGGAGCGCTCGGCTCCGGTGTGACGCCGCCCGCCTTCCCGGCGGGCGACGGCAGGACCAAGACCTCGGCGGCCTGGCTGATCGACAAGGCCGGCTTCACCAAGGGGTACGGCTCGGGCCCGGCCCGTATCTCCACCAAGCACACCCTCGCCCTCACCAACCGCGGGGAGGCGACCACCGAAGACCCTGCTGGCGCTCGCGCGCGCGGTCGTCGACGGGGTCCGCGAGGCGTTCGGCGTGACGCTGGTGAACGAACCGGTGACGGTGGGCGTCAGCCTGTAGGCACCCGAGGGCAAGCCCGCAGCGCGCCGGCCTAGTACGCGACCCCCACCCCCTGCTTCACCGTCGCCGGGTCGTCCACCATCGCGAGCATCGCGTGCGCCACATCCGCCCGCGCGACGCTCCTGCCGCTGCGCGGACTGCCCCCGACGACCGTCCGGTACCTCCCCGTCACCGGCTTGTCGAGCAGCCTCGGCGGCCGTACGGACGTCCAGTCGGTCGCCGAGCGCGCCAGCTCTTCCTCCATGACGCGCAGATCGGCGTACACGTCCTTCAGGACCGCGCCGACCACCGACAGCATGGCGCGGTCCAGGAGCGGCTGGCCCTCGGGAACCGGCCCGAGCGGAGCCGCGCTGACCACCAGCAGGCGTCGCGTGTTCTCCGCCTCCATCGCCCGCAGCACCCGGCGGGTGAGGTGCGCGGCGATCCCCGCGTCCTTGCGGGCGCGGGCCCCGAGCCCGGAGAGCACGGCGTCACGCCCCGCCACCGCCCGGCGCAGCGTCTCCATGTCCCCGTCGCTCAGCTGTGCCGGGAAGACCTCCAGGCGCTGCCCCGTCACGCCGAACCGCACCGGATCGCGCACCACCGCTGTGACCTGGTGCCCCTCCGCCAGCGCCTGCTTGACGATCTCCTGTCCGATGCCGCCGGTCGCGCCGAAAACAGTGATCTTCATTGCGCACCCTCCCCAGGTGGGTAAGTATTCACTCACTTCACTTCCCACCAGGGTGGGTGAATGCTTACTCACCCGTCAAGCTTTCATGGAGCACACATGCAGAAGCCCGCAAGAGAGCGGATCCTCGACGCTTCCCACGAGCTGATGCGGACCATCGGCCTGGCCCGTACCACCACCAAGGAGATCGCCCGGGCCGCCGACTGCTCCGAGGCCGCGCTGTACAAGCACTTCGCGAGCAAGGAGGAGCTCTTCGTGGCCGTGCTGAAGGAGCGCCTGCCCGAGCTGGGCCCGCTCCTCCACCGCCTCACCGCCGATCCGGGGACCCGTTCCGTCGAGGAGAACCTCACCGAGATCGCCCGCCAGGCCGTTCACTTCTACGCGGAGAGCTTCCCGATCGCCGCCTCGCTCTACGCCGAGACCAAACTCAAGCGCCGCCACGACGACTCGATGCGGGAGATGGGCACCGGCCCCCACACGCCCATCGAGGGCCTCGACACCTACCTGCGCTCGGAGCGCGAAGCCGGCCGCATCGGCCCCGGCGCCGACACCTTCGCGGCCGCGTCGCTGCTCCTGGGCGCCTGCGCCCAGCGCGCCTTCGCCTATGACTCCACCATCGGCAAGAAGCCCCCGCAGTCCGTGGACGAGTTCGCCGCCGCTCTCGCCCGCACCCTGCTGAACGGAATCAGCTAGCCAGCCAGTGATCGATCCCGGAGAGCAGCTTCGCCTGTACGTCATCGGGCGCGGCCGACCCGCGCACCGACTGCGCGCCAGCTCCGCCAGCTCGGAGTCCGTGAACCCGTGGTGCTGCCGCGCCAGCTCGTACTGAGCCGCCAGCCGCGACCCGAACAGCAAGGGGTCGTCCGCGCCCAGCGCCATCGGCACCCCGGCGTCGTACAGCGTCCGCAGCGGCACGTCCTCGGGCTTCTCGTACACCCCGAGCGCCACGTTCGACGCCGGGCACACCTCGCAGGTAACACCCCTCTCGGCCAGCTTCCGCAGCAGCCGCGGATCCTCGGCCGCCCGTACGCCGTGCCCGATCCTCGACGCGCGCAGATCGTCCAGACAGTCCCGTACGGACGCCGGCCCGGTCAGCTCCCCGCCGTGCGGCGCGGCGAGCAGTCCGCCCTCGCGCGCGATCGCGAACGCGCGGTCGAAGTCCCTGGCCATGCCCCGGCGCTCGTCGTTGGAGAGCCCGAAGCCGACGATCCCGCGGTCCGCGTACCGCACGGCGAGGCGTGCCAGCGTCCGCGCGTCCAGCGGGTGCTTCATCCGGTTCGCCGCGACCAGCACCCGCATCCCGAGCCCGGTCTCCCGCGACGCGCTGTCCACCGCGTCCAGAATGATCTCCAGGGCCGGAATCAGCCCGCCCAGCATCGGCGCGTACGACGTCGGGTCGACCTGGATCTCCAGCCACCCCGAGCCGTCCCGCACGTCCTCCTCGGCCGCCTCGCGCACCAGCCGCTGGATGTCCTCGGGCTCGCGCAGACACGACCGGGCGGCGTCGTACAGCCGCTGGAAGCGGAACCAGCCCCGCTCGTCGGTCGCACGCAGCTTCGGCGGTTCCCCGCTCGTCAGGGCCTCCGGCAGGTGCACGCCGTACTTGTCGGCCAGATCGAGCAGCGTGCCGGGCCGCATCGACCCGGTGAAATGCAGATGCAGATGGGCCTTCGGCAGCAGTCGGACATCGCGCACACTCAACATCCCAAGATCCTGCCGTACACACGAGCCGCCCGGAAGCACCTTTTCTCGAACGGGTGGCCGCCCGAACGCAGAAACGGGCCCTCGGCCGGAGCCGGGGACCCGTTCAGTCACTGGAAAGCGGCCGCGTCAGTCGCGGGCCTCCGCCAGCAGCTTCTGGATCCGCGACACGCCCTCGACCAGGTCCTCGTCGCCCAGCGCGTACGAAAGCCGGAGGTAACCCGGTGTGCCGAACGCCTCGCCCGGGACCACCGCCACCTCGACCTCGTCCAGGATCAGCGCGGCCAGCTCGACCGAGTCCTGCGGGCGCTTGCCGCGGATCTCCTTGCCGAGCAGCCCCTTGACCGAGGGGTACGCGTAGAACGCGCCCTCCGGCTCCGGGCAGACGACGCCGTCGATCTCGTTGAGCATCCGCACCATCGTCCTGCGGCGGCGGTCGAAGGCGGAACGCATCTCGGCGACCGCGTCCAGGTCACCGGAGACCGCGGCCAGCGCCGCCGCCTGCGCGACGTTGGAGACGTTCGACGTGGCGTGCGACTGCAGGTTGGTCGCGGCCTTCACCACGTCCTTCGGGCCGATGATCCACCCCACGCGCCAGCCGGTCATCGCGTAGGTCTTGGCGACGCCGTTGACCACGATGCACTTGTCCCGCAGCTCGGGCAGGACCGCCGGGAGGGAGACCGCGGACGCGTCGCCGTACACCAGGTGCTCGTAGATCTCGTCCGTCAGCACCCACAGACCGTGCTCGACGGCCCAGCGGCCGATCGCCTCGGTCTCGGCCTCGGTGTACACCGCGCCGGTCGGGTTGGACGGGGAGACGAAGAGGACCACCTTGGTCTTCTCCGTACGGGCCGCCTCCAGCTGCTCGACCGACACGCGGTAGCCGGTGGTCTCGTCAGCGACCACGTCGACCGGGACGCCGCCCGCGAGGCGGATCGACTCGGGGTACGTCGTCCAGTACGGCGCCGGGACGATGACCTCGTCGCCCGGGTCCAGGATCGCGGCGAAGGCCTCGTAGATGGCCTGCTTGCCGCCGTTGGTGACCAGGACCTGCGAGGCGTCCGGCTCGTAGCCGGAGTCACGCAGCGTCTTCGCGGCGATCGCGGCCTTGAGCTCGGGGAGCCCGCCGGCCGGCGTGTAGCGGTGGTACTTCGGGTTGCGGCAGGCCTCGATCGCGGCCTCGACGATGTAACCGGGCGTGGGGAAGTCGGGCTCACCGGCGCCGAAGCCGATGACCGGACGGCCGGCGGCCTTCAGGGCCTTGGCCTTGGCGTCCACGGCAAGGGTTGCGGACTCGGAGATCGCGCCGATTCGGGCTGAGACCCGGCGCTCGGTGGGAGGAGTTGCAGCGCTCATACGGCCCATCGTCCCAGACCGCAAACACGCCGAGCACACAGATGCCGAGGGGTGGACGCGCAGCGGTCCGGGGCAGTCTGTTCGACGCCGGGCCTGTGACCACGTACACTCACTCGTCGTTGGCCCTCAACGGCAGCTCCTCCGTGCGCACTCCGTGCACTCGGCCGGATGCGGTAGGTTGGGGTAACCACAAAGGGTCGTAGCTCAATTGGTAGAGCACTGGTCTCCAAAACCAGCGGTTGGGGGTTCAAGTCCCTCCGGCCCTGCTACACACATCTTCGCCAGGATGTGTGCGCATGTACGTACTTCTATGCACCGCCGTGCGGCTCCACCGGGCGCGGCACGGCCACGACCCGGAATCAGGTGAGTAGCGTGACGGACGCCGTGGGCTCCATCGACATGCCTGATGCCCAGGACGAGACGCCGGATTCCAAGAAGAAGTCCCGCAAGGGCGGCAAGCGCGGCAAGAAGGGCCCTCTGGGCCGTCTCGCGCTCTTCTACCGCCAGATCGTCGCCGAGCTGCGCAAGGTCGTGTGGCCCACCCGCAGCCAGCTGACGACGTACACCACCGTGGTGATTATCTTCGTCGTCGTCATGATCGGCATCGTGACCGTAATCGACATGGGCTTCGCCCGAGCCGTCAAGTACGTTTTCGGCTGATCCCGCGTAGGGCGCCCTTCCCGGCGCCCCTTTCGCACGTTCCACCCATTTGTATCCAGGAAGAAGCAGCCACCGTGTCTGACCCGAACCTGAACGACGCCGTTGAGCCGAGCGAAAGCGCGGAGTCCGCTGAGGACCAGCTCGACATCGTCGAGGCGGCCGACGAGGACCAGGCAGAAGCTGCTGACGCCGCTGCGGGTGAGCCGGCGGAAGAGTCCGCCGTGAGCGCCGAGACCGACGAGGACATCGCGGAGGAAGCCGCCGAGGCGGACGACGCCGCTGAGGCGGACGACGCGGAGGAAGCCGCCGACGCCGAGGAAGAGGCCGCGGAGCCGGTCGACCCGATCGCCGCCCTCCGCGAGGAGCTCCGCACCCTGCCCGGCGAGTGGTACGTCATCCACACGTACGCCGGGTACGAGAAGCGCGTGAAGGCGAACCTGGAGCAGCGCGCGGTGTCGCTGAACGTCGAGGAGTTCATCTACCAGGCGGAAGTGCCCGAGGAAGAGATCGTCCAGATCAAGAACGGCGAGCGCAAGAACGTCCGCCAGAACAAGCTTCCCGGTTACGTCCTGGTCCGTATGGACCTCACCAACGAGTCCTGGGGCGTTGTCCGCAACACCCCCGGTGTCACCGGCTTCGTCGGCAACGCCTACGACCCGTACCCGCTGACGCTGGACGAGATCGTCAAGATGCTCGCCCCGGAGGCCGAGGAGAAGGCCGCCCGCGAGGCAGCCGAGGCCGAGGGCAAGCCGGCGCCCAGCCGCAAGATGGAGGTCCAGGTTCTGGACTTCGAGGTGGGCGACTCGGTCACGGTCACCGACGGCCCCTTCGCGACCCTCCAGGCGACGATCAACGAGATCAACGCCGACTCGAAGAAGGTCAAGGGCCTCGTCGAGATCTTCGGTCGCGAGACCCCGGTCGAGCTCAGCTTCGACCAGATCCAGAAGAACTGACCCTCTCTGGACACCCGCTTCCGACCAGGTCAGACCGGCTCTCGCAGCTGGTCTGACCTGCTCGGTTTTTAGCCGCACCTCGATACCCGTTATCGTTGTGCGGTATGCCTCCGTCCGGTGATCGGATGGCAGGAAACTCTCACTAGGACCCGGAGAGAGCAATGCCTCCCAAGAAGAAGAAGGTCACGGGGCTCATCAAGCTCCAGATCAACGCCGGCGCGGCCAACCCGGCTCCGCCGGTCGGCCCCGCGCTGGGCCAGCACGGCGTCAACATCATGGAGTTCTGCAAGGCCTACAACGCCGCGACCGAGTCGCAGCGTGGCATGGTCGTGCCGGTGGAGATCACGGTCTACGAGGACCGCTCCTTCACCTTCGTGACGAAGACCCCGCCGGCCGCCAAGCTGATCCTCAAGGCCGCGGGCGTGGACAAGGGATCGGGCGAGCCCCACAAGACCAAGGTCGCGAAGCTCACCGCCGCTCAGGTGCGCGAGATCTCGACGGTCAAGCTCCCCGACCTGAACGCCAACGACCTCGAGGCCGCGGACAAGATCATCGCCGGCACCGCCCGTTCCATGGGCATCACGGTCGAGGGCTGAAAGTCCCCGTAGCACCTCAGTGGTAGGGCCAAGCGCTGGTCCGCACCACGACTCCACCCTCCATACCTCAGGAGCAGAAGTGAAGCGCAGCAAGAACTTCCGCAGCGCGGACGCGAAGATCGACCGGGAGCGCCTGTACGCCCCGCTCGAGGCCGTCCGTCTCGCCAAGGACACCTCCACCACGAAGTTCGACGGCACCGTCGAGGTCGCCATGCGTCTGGGTGTCGACCCGCGCAAGGCCGACCAGATGGTCCGCGGCACCGTGAACCTGCCGCACGGCACCGGCAAGACCGCCCGGGTCCTGGTCTTCGCGACCGGTGACCGTGCTGCGGCCGCGGAAGCCGCCGGCGCCGACATCGTCCGGCTCGACGAGCTCATCGACGAGGTCGCGAAGGGCCGTCTGGACTTCGACGCCGTCGTCGCCACCCCGGACCTCATGGGCAAGGTCGGCCGCCTCGGCCGCGTGCTCGGTCCGCGTGGTCTGATGCCGAACCCGAAGACCGGAACGGTCACCCCGGACGTGGCGAAGGCTGTCACGGACATCAAGGGCGGCAAGATCGAGTTCCGCGTCGACAAGCACTCGAACCTGCACTTCATCATCGGCAAGGTCTCCTTCGACGAGACGAAGCTGGTCGAGAACTACGCCGCGGCGCTGGAGGAGATCCTCCGTCTCAAGCCGTCCGCCGCGAAGGGCCGCTACATCAAGAAGGCCGCCCTCGCCACGACGATGGGTCCCGGCATCCCGCTGGACCCGAACCGCACCCGTAACCTCCTCGTCGAGGAGGACCCGGCAGCTGTCTGACCGGGTCGCTCGACGGCCCGCCGAGTGGCTCAGTCGGGCCCGCACCTCCTCCGGGAGGCGCGGGGCCCGATTTGCTTGTGGGTAACCCGTTCGCGTAGTCTTCCCCAGAAGCCAAAGACCGCTGGTCGTTGCCGTGCCTTGCGAAAGGTGCGGTGGCCGAAGGATCCGCTAGGTGCGGACGACCTGCGCAGGTGTCGTGGAAAGCTCCCGGGCGCGCTTGAGAAAGCACAGCCGGTCGAGCTCAGCCCCGTGCGCCTGCGCCGGGGCGTTTCGTTTTGCCCAGCCCCTTCTGAGCGGTCCTCATCACCCGGAAGGAGGCCGACGCTCTATGGCAAGGCCCGACAAGGCTGCCGCGGTAGCCGAGCTCGCGGACCAGTTCCGTAGCTCGAACGCCGCCGTGCTGACCGAGTACCGGGGTCTCACCGTGACGCAGCTCAAGACGCTGCGTCGTTCGCTCGGTGAGAACGCCCAGTACGCCGTGGTGAAGAACACGCTGACCAAGATCGCGGCCAACGAGGCCGGGATCAACACGCTGGACGACCTGTTCGCAGGCCCGACGGCGGTTGCCTTCATCACCGGTGACCCGGTGGAGTCGGCGAAGGGTCTTCGTGACTTCGCCAAGGAGAACCCGAACCTGATCATCAAGGGCGGTGTCCTTGATGGCAAGGCGCTGTCCGCCGATGAGATCAAGAAGCTTGCGGACCTCGAGTCCCGCGAGGTTCTGCTCGCCAAGCTGGCGGGCGCCATGAAGGGCAAGCAGTCCCAGACTGCCTCGCTGTTCAAGGCGCTTCCCTCGAAGTTCGTCCGCACCGCGGAGGCGCTTCGTGCCAAGCAGGCCGAGCAGGGCGGTGCCGAGTAATTCGGCTCGCTTTCTGACCGGCGCCGTCTAGGCGCAGGTCGCAGCGGGCCGGAAGTACGCCCGCCTCACATGTACATCGGCACCAGCCGAATTAGTGGAAGGACGCCATCATGGCGAAGCTCACCCAGGACGACCTGCTCGCGCAGTTCGAGGAGATGACCCTCATCGAGCTCTCCGAGTTCGTGAAGGCCTTCGAGGAGAAGTTCGACGTCACCGCCGCTGCCGCGGTTGCCGCCGCCCCCGCCGCCGGCGGTGCCGCGGTGGCCGTCGAGGCCGCTGAGGAGCAGGACGAGTTCGACGTCATCCTCACCGGTGCCGGCGACAAGAAGATCCAGGTCATCAAGGTCGTGCGTGAGCTGACCTCGCTGGGTCTGAAGGAGGCCAAGGACCTCGTCGACGGCGCTCCGAAGCCGGTCCTCGAGAAGGTCACCAAGGAGGCCGCCGAGAAGGCTGCCGAGTCCCTCAAGGGCGCGGGCGCGGCCGTCGAGGTCAAGTGACCTCGTTGAGTCTCTGACTCAGCTGCTCTCGTTCTAAGGGCGACCACCCGTTCGGGTGGTCGCCCTTAGGCGTTTCCGGGGCGCCGTCCTTGCTCTTGGCGCTGCGGCGAGTATCGTGATCTTCGCCGTACGCCTCGCGGTGTCCAGGTGCTGTGCGGCGCCGTGGCCGGTGTCCGCCCCTTCCGGAGGGCGGGGGGCCTTGACGAACTGCACGAGGCGCGCAATTCTCAGGACGCGTTGTCATACCGATCCGGATCCGAGGCATGGATCGGCGACGTAGAGGGCAGTATCGATATGCGCATACAGCGCATGGTTTTCCGCAGGAGTTGAGTACAGCGAGGGTCTCAAAGAACCCGCTCTGGACATCAGTGAGCCGAGTGGCTACACTGACCCTTTGCGCTGCCTGTTAGCTGCCTCCTGCCCGTCACCAGGGGCATGCCCACGCTCGAGCATCGATGACCGACTTCCCTGACCAGGGATATCTGCCGCTGTGCCAGCTTGGGACCGGTACGCGCGTAGTGAGTCCGAGCCCTCGGAAGGACCCCCTCTTGGCCGCCTCGCGCAACGCCTCGACCTCCAATACGAACAACGGCGCCAGCACCGCCCCGCTGCGCATCTCCTTTGCAAAGATCAAGGAGCCCCTCGAGGTTCCTAACCTCCTCGCGCTGCAGACCGAGAGCTTTGACTGGCTGCTCGGCAATGCCGCTTGGAAGGGTCGCGTCGAGGCCGCTCTCGAGAGCGGACAGGACGTCCCCACCAAGTCTGGTCTGGAAGAGATCTTCGAGGAGATCTCGCCGATCGAGGACTTCTCCGGGTCGATGTCGCTGACGTTCCGCGACCACCGCTTCGAGCCTCCGAAGAACTCGATCGACGAGTGCAAGGAGCGCGACTTCACGTTCGCGGCTCCCCTCTTCGTCACCGCGGAGTTCACCAACAACGAGACCGGCGAGATCAAGTCCCAGACGGTCTTCATGGGCGACTTCCCGCTCATGACGAACAAGGGCACCTTCGTCATCAACGGCACCGAGCGTGTCGTGGTGTCGCAGCTGGTCCGCTCGCCGGGTGTCTACTTCGACTCCTCCATCGACAAGACGTCCGACAAGGACATCTTCTCGGCCAAGATCATCCCGTCCCGGGGTGCCTGGCTGGAGATGGAGATCGACAAGCGCGACATGGTCGGTGTCCGCATCGACCGCAAGCGCAAGCAGTCCGTCACCGTCCTCCTCAAGGCTCTCGGCTGGACCACCGAGCAGATCCTCGAAGAGTTCGGCGAGTACGAGTCCATGCGCGCCACCCTGGAGAAGGACCACACCCAGGGCCAGGACGACGCGCTGCTCGACATCTACCGCAAGCTGCGCCCGGGCGAGCCGCCCACGCGCGAGGCTGCTCAGACGCTGCTCGAGAACCTCTACTTCAACCCGAAGCGCTACGACCTCGCGAAGGTCGGCCGCTACAAGGTGAACAAGAAGCTCGGCGCCGATGAGCCGCTGAACGCCGGTGTCCTCACCAGCAAGGACATCATCGCCACCATCAAGTACCTGGTCCGGCTGCACGCCGGCGAGGTCGAGACGGTCGGCGAGTCGGGTCGCAGCATCGTCGTCGAGACCGACGACATCGACCACTTCGGCAACCGTCGTCTGCGCAACGTCGGCGAGCTCATCCAGAACCAGGTCCGCACGGGTCTGGCTCGTATGGAGCGCGTCGTGCGCGAGCGCATGACGACTCAGGACGTCGAGGCCATCACGCCTCAGACCCTGATCAACATCCGGCCGGTCGTCGCCTCCATCAAGGAGTTCTTCGGCACCAGCCAGCTGTCGCAGTTCATGGACCAGAACAACCCGCTGTCGGGTCTCACCCACAAGCGCCGTCTGTCGGCTCTTGGCCCGGGTGGTCTCTCCCGTGAGCGGGCCGGCTTCGAGGTCCGTGACGTGCACCCGTCTCACTACGGCCGCATGTGCCCGATCGAGACTCCCGAAGGCCCGAACATCGGTCTGATCGGTTCGCTCGCCTCGTACGGCCGCGTCAACGCGTTCGGCTTCGTCGAGACGCCGTACCGCAAGGTCGTCGACGGTGTCGTCACCGACGACGTCGACTACCTGACCGCCGATGAGGAAGACCGCTTCGTCATCGCGCAGGCCAACGCGACGCTCTCCGAGGACATGCGCTTCGAAGAGTCCCGCGTGCTGGTCCGCCGTCGTGGCGGCGAGATCGACTACATCCCCGGTGACGACGTCGACTACATGGACGTCTCGCCGCGCCAGATGGTGTCGGTCGCCACCGCGATGATCCCGTTCCTCGAGCACGACGACGCCAACCGCGCGCTCATGGGCGCGAACATGATGCGTCAGGCCGTGCCGCTGATCACGTCCGAGGCGCCGCTCGTCGGCACCGGCATGGAGTACCGCTGCGCGGTCGACGCCGGTGACGTCATCAAGGCGGAGAAGGACGGTGTGGTCCAGGAGGTCTCCGCGGACTACGTCACCGTCACCAACGACGACGGCACGTACACCACGTACCGGATCGCCAAGTTCTCCCGCTCGAACCAGGGCACCTCGGTCAACCAGAAGGTTGTCGTGGACGAGGGCGCCCGCGTCGTCGAGGGCCAGGTCCTCGCCGACGGTCCGGCCACCCAGCAGGGTGAGATGGCGCTCGGCAAGAACCTCCTCGTGGCGTTCATGCCGTGGGAGGGCCACAACTACGAAGACGCGATCATCCTCAGCCAGCGTCTGGTGCAGGACGACGTCCTCTCCTCGATCCACATCGAGGAGCACGAGGTCGACGCCCGTGACACCAAGCTCGGCCCGGAGGAGATCACCCGGGACATCCCGAACGTCTCCGAGGAGGTCCTCGCGGACCTCGACGAGCGCGGCATCATCCGTATCGGTGCCGAGGTCGTCGCCGGTGACATCCTCGTCGGCAAGGTCACGCCCAAGGGCGAGACCGAGCTGACGCCGGAAGAGCGCCTGCTGCGCGCGATCTTCGGTGAGAAGGCGCGCGAGGTGCGCGACACCTCGCTGAAGGTCCCGCACGGCGAGGTCGGCAAGATCATCGGCGTCCGCGTCTTCGACCGCGAAGAGGGCGACGAGCTGCCGCCGGGCGTGAACCAGCTGGTCCGCGTCTACGTCGCGCAGAAGCGCAAGATCACCGACGGTGACAAGCTCGCCGGCCGTCACGGCAACAAGGGCGTCATCTCGAAGATCCTGCCGATCGAGGACATGCCGTTCCTGGAGGACGGCACCCCGGTCGACATCATCCTCAACCCGCTGGGTGTCCCGTCCCGAATGAACCCGGGACAGGTCCTCGAGATCCACCTGGGCTGGCTCGCCAGCCAGGGCTGGAAGGTCGAGGGCAGCGAGGACTGGATGGAGCGTCTGAAGGCCATCGGCGCCGACGAGGTCGCCCCCGGCACCAACGTCGCCACGCCGGTCTTCGACGGTGCGCGCGAGGACGAGATCTCCGGTCTCTTCGAGTCCACGATCCCGAACCGCGACGGCAACCGGATGGTCCTTCCGTCCGGCAAGGCCCACCTGTTCGACGGCCGCTCCGGCGAGCCGTTCCCGGACCCGGTCTCGGTCGGGTACATGTACATCCTCAAGCTCCACCACCTGGTCGACGACAAGCTCCACGCCCGTTCGACCGGTCCGTACTCCATGATCACCCAGCAGCCGCTGGTGGTAAGGCCCAGTTCGGTGGCCAGCGCTTCGGTGAGATGGAGGTGTGGGCGCTCGAGGCTTACGGCGCCGCTTACGCCCTCCAGGAACTGCTGACCATCAAGTCCGACGACGTCACCGGCCGCGTGAAGGTCTACGAGGCCATCGTCAAGGGCGAGAACATTCCTGAGCCCGGCATCCCCGAGTCCTTCAAGGTGCTCATCAAGGAGATGCAGTCCCTGTGCCTCAACGTGGAGGTGCTGTCCTCGGACGGCATGTCCATCGAGATGCGCGACACCGACGAGGACGTCTTCCGCGCTGCGGAAGAGCTCGGTATCGACCTGTCCCGGCGCGAGCCGAGCAGCGTCGAAGAGGTCTGACGGGTTGGCCGGCCGCCGCTTCACCGCGGCGGCGGCTCTCCCCGGACCCGTTCAGACCATGATTGACTCTCGACCCCGAAAGAGGGATTGACGACAAGTGCTCGACGTCAACTTCTTCGACGAGCTGCGGATCGGCCTCGCCACCGCGGACGACATCCGGACCTGGTCGCACGGCGAAGTGAAGAAGCCGGAGACCATCAACTACCGCACGCTCAAGCCCGAGAAGGACGGACTCTTCTGCGAGAAGATCTTCGGTCCGACCCGGGACTGGGAGTGCTACTGCGGCAAGTACAAGCGTGTCCGCTTCAAGGGCATCATCTGCGAGCGCTGCGGCGTCGAGGTCACTCGCGCCAAGGTGCGCCGTGAGCGGATGGGCCACATTGAGCTGGCCGCCCCTGTCACGCACATCTGGTACTTCAAGGGCGTTCCTTCGCGCCTCGGCTACCTGCTCGACCTCGCGCCGAAGGACCTCGAGAAGGTCATCTACTTCGCCGCGTACATGATCACGTTCGTGGACGAGGAGCGCCGCACGCGCGACCTGCCGTCGCTGGAGGCGCACGTCTCCGTAGAGCGTCAGCAGATCGAGAACCGTCGCGACGCCGACCTCGAAGCCCGCGCCAAGAAGCTCGAGACCGACCTGGCCGAGCTCGAGGCCGAGGGCGCCAAGGCCGACGTGCGCCGCAAGGTGCGCGAAGGCGCCGAGCGTGAGATGAAGCAGCTGCGCGACCGTGCGCAGCGCGAGATCGACCGTCTCGACGAGGTGTGGAGCCGCTTCAAGAACCTCAAGGTCCAGGACCTCGAGGGCGACGAGCTGCTCTACCGCGAGCTGCGCGACCGCTTCGGCACGTACTTCGACGGCTCGATGGGCGCCGCTGCTCTGCAGAAGCGCCTGGAGTCCTTCGACCTGGACGAAGAGGCCGAGAAGCTCCGCGAGATCATCCGTACCGGCAAGGGCCAGAAGAAGACCCGTGCGCTCAAGCGCCTCAAGGTCGTCTCGGCGTTCCTGCAGACCAGCAACAGCCCCAAGGGCATGGTGCTGGACTGCGTCCCGGTCATCCCGCCGGACCTGCGTCCGATGGTGCAGCTGGACGGTGGCCGCTTCGCGACCTCCGACCTGAACGACCTGTACCGCCGCGTGATCAACCGCAACAACCGCCTCAAGCGTCTCCTTGACCTCGGTGCCCCCGAGATCATCGTGAACAACGAGAAGCGCATGCTTCAGGAGGCCGTCGACGCGCTCTTCGACAACGGCCGTCGTGGTCGCCCGGTCACGGGCCCCGGCAACCGTCCGCTGAAGTCGCTGTCCGACATGCTCAAGGGCAAGCAGGGTCGATTCCGTCAGAACCTTCTCGGCAAGCGTGTGGACTACTCCGCGCGTTCCGTGATCGTCGTCGGCCCGCAGCTCAAGCTGCACCAGTGCGGTCTGCCCAAGGCCATGGCGCTGGAGCTCTTCAAGCCGTTCGTGATGAAGCGCCTGGTCGACCTGAACCACGCGCAGAACATCAAGTCGGCGAAGCGCATGGTCGAGCGCGGCCGCACGGTCGTGTACGACGTCCTGGAAGAGGTCATCGCCGAGCACCCGGTTCTGCTGAACCGTGCGCCGACGCTGCACCGCCTCGGCATCCAGGCCTTCGAGCCGCAGCTGGTCGAGGGCAAGGCCATCCAGATCCACCCGCTCGTCTGCACCGCGTTCAACGCGGACTTCGACGGTGACCAGATGGCCGTGCACCTGCCGCTCTCCGCGGAGGCGCAGGCCGAGGCCCGCATCCTGATGCTGTCCTCGAACAACATCCTGAAGCCGGCCGACGGCCGTCCCGTCACCATGCCGACCCAGGACATGGTTCTCGGTCTCTTCTTCCTCACGACCGACGAGGAAGAGCGCAAGGTCATCGGCGCGGGCCGTTCCTTCGGCTCCACCGCCGAGGCGACCATGGCGTTCGACAACCGCGAGCTCTCGCTCCAGGCGAAGGTCGACATCCGCTTCCCGGTGGGCACCATCCCGCCGCGTGGCTGGGTGCCGCCGGTCGCCGAGGAGGGCGAGCAGGAGTACCAGCAGGGCGACAGCTTCCGGCTGCGTACGACCCTGGGCCGCGCGCTCTTCAACGAGCTGCTGCCCGAGGACTACCCGTTCGTCGACTACTCGGTGGGCAAGAAGCAGCTCTCCGAGATCGTCAACGACCTGGCGGAGCGCTACCCCAAGGTCATCGTGGCGGCGACGCTCGACAACCTGAAGGCGGCCGGCTTCCACTGGGCGACCCGTTCGGGCGTCACCGTGGCCATCTCCGACGTCGTCGTGCCCGAGGCCAAGAAGGCCATCGTCAAGGGCTACGAGGCACAGGACGAGAAGGTCCAGAAGCAGTACGAGCGCGGTCTCATCACCAAGGAAGAGCGCACTCAGGAGCTCATCGCGATCTGGACCAAGGCGACCAACGAGGTTGCCGAGGCGATGAACGCGAACTTCCCCAAGACGAACCCCATCTTCATGATGGTTGACTCGGGTGCCCGAGGAAACATGATGCAGATGCGTCAGATCGCCGGTATGCGTGGTCTGGTGTCGAACGCCAAGAACGAGACGATTCCCCGTCCCATCAAGGCGTCGTTCCGTGAGGGTCTGTCCGTGCTGGAGTACTTCATCTCCACCCACGGTGCCCGTAAGGGTCTGGCCGACACCGCCCTGCGTACCGCCGACTCGGGTTACCTCACCCGTCGTCTGGTGGACGTCTCGCAGGACGTGATCATCCGCGAGGAGGACTGCGGCACCGACCGCGGCCTCAAGCTGAAGATCGCGGAGAAGGGCGCCGACGGCATCCTCCGCAAGACCGACGACGTCGAGACGAGCGTGTACGCACGCATGCTCGCCGAGGACGTCGTCATCGACGGCAAGGTCATCGCGCCGGCCAACGTCGACCTCGGTGACGTGCTCATCGACCAGCTGGTCATGCACGGCGTCGAGGAGGTCAAGACCCGCTCGGTCCTGACCTGCGAGTCCGCGGTCGGCACCTGTGCCTTCTGCTACGGACGCTCGCTCGCCACCGGCAAGCTGGTCGACATCGGTGAGGCGGTCGGCATCATCGCCGCCCAGTCCATCGGTGAGCCCGGTACCCAGCTGACGATGCGTACCTTCCACACCGGTGGTGTGGCCGGTGACGACATCACCCAGGGTCTGCCCCGTGTCGTCGAGCTCTTCGAGGCCCGTACGCCCAAGGGTGTCGCCCCGATCTCGGAGGCGGCCGGCCGCATCCGTATCGAGGAGACCGAGAAGACCAAGAAGATCGTCGTCACCCCGGACGACGGCAGCGACGAGACGGCGTTCCCGATCTCGAAGCGTGCCCGTCTGCTCGTGGGCGAGGGCGACCACGTCGAGGTGGGCCAGAAGCTCACCGTGGGTGCCACCAACCCGCACGACGTGCTGCGGATCCTCGGTCAGCGCGCGGTCCAGGTCCACCTGGTCGGCGAGGTCCAGAAGGTCTACAACAGCCAGGGCGTGTCGATCCACGACAAGCACATCGAGATCATCATCCGGCAGATGCTCCGCCGCGTGACGATCATCGAGTCGGGCGACGCCGAGCTGCTTCCGGGCGAGCTCGTCGAGCGCGGCCGCTTCGAGGGCGAGAACCGTCGTGTGGTCACGGAAGGCGGCCACCCGGCCTCCGGCCGTCCGCAGCTGATGGGTATCACCAAGGCCTCGTTGGCGACCGAGTCGTGGCTGTCGGCGGCGTCCTTCCAGGAGACGACCAGGGTTCTGACGGACGCGGCGATCAACGCCAAGTCCGACTCCCTGATCGGCCTCAAGGAGAACGTCATCATCGGTAAGCTCATCCCGGCCGGTACGGGTCTGTCCCGCTACCGCAACATCCGGGTGGAGCCCACCGAGGAGGCCAAGGCCGCGATGTACTCGGCCGTCGGCTACGACGACATCGACTACTCGCCGTTCGGCACCGGCTCCGGCCAGGCCGTTCCGCTGGAGGACTACGACTACGGTCCGTACAACCAGTAAGGCGCATGTCTGAACCGCAGGGCGGTCACCCCGTTTCGTACGGGGTGGCCGCCCTGCGGCGTTTCCCGGACCAGTTCTCGTACTGAGTTGCGAAGTCCGCCTCCATGGATCACAGTTGGGGCAGCGGCAGAGCTGCGCCCGGAACACCCGGGCGGCGGACCTGCCGCTTCGTGTTTTCCGCAGCAGCGCAGCACAGGCCCCCGAAGGGAGTGTCCATGTGAGTCCCCTTGCCTTCCCGGACGCGGAACGGCTCGTCGTCGATCACCTCAAGAACCGGCCGGAGCTGGCCGGGACGGTGGTCGACAACAAGCCCCCGGCCGGCTTCGACGGCACCCAGAAGGCCGTCCTCGTCTCCCGCGTCGGCGGTGCGTGGGTGGATGACCTCCACCTCGACCAGCCGCTGATCGACCTCGAGGTGTACGGGCCGGACAAGACGGCGGCGCACACGGTCGCGCTGGCGGCCCGTGCCGCGGTCCTCACCCTGACCGGCACCACGTACGGCGGGGCGGCGGTCACCGAGGTCGCCGAGGCGGACGGGCCGCGCTGGCTGCCCGACTACAACCGGCCCGCCGGCAACCGCTACCTCTCCACCGTCCGGATCTCCGTCCGGCCCGCTTGACCCGAACGTTCTTCCTCGCAGCCCCGCCACCGGCGGGGCCTTCGTCATTTCCGTACACCGGCGCGACGGCATCCGCCGCCGCGCCACCCACCCAAGGAGCAGACATGGCAGGCAACAACGGCAGTCAGATCCGCGTCGCCGGAACCGGCCGGATCCTCGTCGCGAAGGCCGGGGCGACCGGTCCGGCCGCGCCGGCCCACACCGGTGACGAGTGGGCGGCCGGCTGGACCGAGCTGGGTTACACCACCACCGACGGCATCAAGTTCAACAAGAAGGACAAGATCGACCCGGTCGACACCTGGCAGTCGGTGAGCCCGGCGCGGTTCATCTACTCGGACCGCGATCTGACGGTGAAGTTCCAGCTGCTCCAGCTGAACAAGGACACGCTGTCGTTCTTCATGGGGGGCGACGCCGTCTCCCCGGTGACCGCCACCGGTGTCACCGACACGTACCAGTACAAGCTGGCCGCCGAGCCGAAGCAGGACGAGCGTCAGCTCGGCATCGAGTTCAAGGACGGTGCGGACGTCACGTACCGCTTCATCATCCCGCGCGGCCAGGTCACCGAGACCGAGGAGATCGGGCTGTCCCGTACGGGCGCGCTGAAGCTCGGTGTCACCTTCACGGCGCTGGCCGCCGAGAACAGCCCGACCCTGGCCACGTGGATCATGAAGGACAAGGCCTTCGGCGCTGTGTAAGGCCCGGTGACGGCGGCGGGGGCCCGTTCCGCGGGTCCCCGCCGCTTCTCCCGTGCCCTCGGGCACGCTTCCGCGTTCCGTTCTTCTTCCGCACCCTGTTCCCCCTTCCGTTTCCCTTCGCAGAGGAGCCCTTCCATGTCCGGCTTCAACGTCAACGCCGCTCGCGCCCAGCGCCTCGAAGCGCTCGGCCGCGCCTGGACCTTCGAGCTCGACGACGACGTCTTCGAGCTGCCGACCGAGCTGACCCGGGCGACCGCCCGCAAGCTGCGCGACCTCGACGACAACGACGTCGACGGTCTGCTGCGGCTGCTGCTCGGCGAGAAGCAGTACGCGCGCTTCGACCACCACGAGATCACCATGCAGGACATCGCCGCCATCCTGGAGGCGTACGGCAAGGAGACCGGGCTCGGCCTGGGGGAAGACTGAGCCTCGGCGCGTTCGTCGACGAACACGCCGAGGCCCTCGAGGCGGACCTGCTCCGCCATTACGGCCTCGATCTGCTCGACTGGCACCGCGGCCTGATGACCTCCAGGCGGCTCTCGGTGCTGCTCAAGCACCTGCCGCGGGACAGTGCGGTGGCGCGGGAACTGCACGGGGAGGCGGCCGAGTGGTCGGTCTCCGACTATCTGCTGGCCACGGCCGTCGACCAGCTCGCGGAAAGCAACTGGATGTTCGCCACGGTGAACCAGGACGAGGACAGCGAGCGGCTCGACTATCCGACGCCGGTTCCGCGTCCCGGTGTGGAACCGGATCCGGAAACGCCGGCGGCGGAACCCGAAGCACCGGGGCCGAGTCCGACTCGGTTGGCGACCTTCTTCGGGTGACGGGTCAGCCGAAGCCCCTCGTACCGGCGAACACCGCACATGCTGCCTGAACCACTGCCCACGTGCCGGTGCTGACCGGAGACCAGGGCAGGAGGCGTCGCAATTCGGCCTGCGTACGGGAAAGAGCGGGAAAGGCCGGGTCGAACAGGATCGGAAGGGACTCTCCCACCTCTCCTGTCAGCCCGAAGTCGTCCGACTTCGCTGTGCGGAAGTGCAGTCCGTTCTTGTGGTCCCGATAGGTGTAGGAGAGCGAAAAGGAGCCGTTCGAGTAGTACGAGGAACGGCATATTCCCGCTGCTTTGGCTCCCCACTTCTTCAGTCGCAGGTGTGCGTAAATGCGGGTCACTGCGAAGGGAAGAATAACTGCTGTCGGGGCGAAAAGTATTACGTAGGAGATCCAGGGCGGGAAATCCAGAGACGTCATGCGACCTCCAATGACGACCGACATGCCGAAAGGAAAGGGAGGGCTGATGGCTACTCAAACACCGGTACCGGCGCCCAAGGAAGAGGCGTGGGTCCAACCCTTCTGGATCAATAAGAAGGACATCGAGCACCAGAAGGCACTGTATCGCGACCTTCAGCACTCGGTCACGCTGATCAAGTACGAACTCGGCGGCCTGGCCTTGGGGTTGACGTTCGTCAAGGCGGATTTCACCCTCCTCAAGGCGGACGAGAAGGGCATAACGCTGCGCGGACGTCAGGTCGTCACGTTCCCCTGGGCGGACCAGAAGAAGTCTCTGCAGGAGCGCATCGACCGGGTCAACAAAAAGGTCAGCGAAGATCAGGAGGCCATAAATAAGAAGGTTGCCCGTCTGGAATCCATCAAGGGAAGGGTGGAGCAGAGGATTGGTGAAGCGCGTGAAGCGCGGGATCAGGCCGGGCCGGGAGGCCGCGCGGACGCAGCGAAGAAAGTGATGAAAATTCGCTTCGACATTGCCGATGATGTGCACCGGGCGGATGTGCTCGCGAAGAAGGTCGACCGGCAGGTGGCGAAGATCACGGACCACTCCAAAAAGCTTGACAAGCTCTCCACCAAGTTGGAAGCGGTCACCGCTAAAGAAAAGGCCCTCAAGGAAGCCGGGGAAAAGGCGAAAGAGAACGCCGCGGCGGCCAAGACCGCTCTCGGCCAGCTCAACACGAAGCTGCGGACCACCCAGCGTGAGGTCATCGGTGTGTCCAGGGCGCTCAACGGCTGATGAGGAACGTGTCCGGAGTGCGGACCGTCGGTGTCCGGAAAACTAGGGAAAGGCAGGAGCGGGGATGTCACTCGCCGGAAGTCTGAGAACAGCCGGCTCTGCCATGCAGGGCTTCAACCGGATCGTGGCCGGCGGAACGACGCCACTGACCCGGCTCAAGTCGGCCGTAGGGCAGGGAAACTCGGCCCTCAACACCATTCGTGGCGGCGCGGACCGGGCGGGCGCCGCCATCGGCAAGCTGCGTACCGCCACCACGCAGGGCGACTCCGCCGTCGGCAAGTTGCGTACGGGCCTGCGAACCGCCAACACCTCGCTCGGCACAGCCAAGGGCGGGGCCGACAAACTCAAGAGCGCTCTGGACAAGCTCAAGGGTTCGGCCGACAAGGCCAAGACCGCGCTCCAGGGGGTGAAGCAGCAGTCCGACGCCGTCGAGAAGTCCGTCGGGAAGGCCGGCAAGAACGCCGACAAAGCAGGAAAGACCATGGGGGGCGGGCTCACCAAGGGGCTCAAGGGAGCGAGCCTGGCGCAGAAGGGGCTCAACCTGGCCATGGCGGCCAGTCCGTTCGGCCTGATCATGACACTGCTCGCGCCGCTGATCCTTCAGTTCGTGAAGGTCGACAAGATCGTCGCGGTCGTGCAGAAGGGGTTCAAGGCGGGGATGAAGGCCATCTCGTCCGCGACCTCCGCCGCGATGAAGGCGATCGGGCCGATCCTGCGCGGCATCGGCAACATGCTGCTCACCCCGTTCCGCGGGTTCGCCAGTGCGGTCAACGTCGTCATCGGCGCGCTGAACGGGTTCAAGGTCAGCATCCCCAGCTGGTGCCCAAGTTCGGCGGCAAGTCGTTCTCGATCAACCTGCCGAAGATCCCGATCCCGCACCTCGCCAAGGGCGGTGTCGTACCGGCGCGCAACGGCGGAACGCTGGCGCTGATCGGTGAGGGCGGGGAGTCCGAGGCCGTCATCCCGCTGAGCAAGCTCGACCGGATGATGAGCCCCGGTGCGAACCGTGCGCAGATCGCACGCCTCGCCGAGGCCGTCGAGCGTCTCGCCGACCGTCCCGTCCACGTTCAGGTGGACTCCCAGACCATCGCCCGCGCCGTCCTCGTCGGGCAGCGCCAGCTCGCCCGGAGGTAGGCAGACATGGCAAGGAACCTCTGGATCGGCAAGCCCGGTCTGCTGCGGGAGATCTCGCAGGCCGCGAAGAGCTGGGACCGCAGTCCCGACCTCAACATGACCGAGTTCCGGTCGCTGGAGGGGCACGTGACGCTCGTCGCCCCACCCAGGACCACCCGCCGGATGAAGCTCGCCTTCGAGTGGCTGGAACCCGAGGACGCCCAGCACCTGGTGCGCCTCGCGCGCAGGATCAGCGGGCCGGGAATGCTCGGGCAGAACGTGTACGCCGGTGGCTCGGTGGTCGTACTCGACCCGGCCTCGGTCAACCTGCTCGACCCGCTCCAGGCGGCCGGGCAGAGCCGGGACGCGCGGGGCGGTGACCACTGGTTCACGGTGTCCGGCGACATCACGCTGCGGCCCTCCGTCGGTGACGTCTTCACCGGGGACTGCCGGGACGTCGCCAGTGCCATCGGCTGGATGCACGGCACCTGGACCGGCTGGCCCGTGGCGCCGGGCATGAACGTGTCGTGGATGGTCCCGCCGGAGTGGGACCCCGCGCTGTGCACCGCCCAGCTCGACTGGAAGGCGGTGGACGGGTCGTACCTGTCGACCGCCTCGGTCACCGGCGGTGTCGTCTCCGGCACCGCTCCGGCCGACGCCGCCTTCGTCACCCCGGTCGGCCGGCCCGGGAAGACCGGTGCCACCGCGCTGGCCGGCGCCTGCCTCACCATCGGCGAGGCCCCGGTCGGCTACGCGCTCGGCGACGGCTGCCCGCCCATGGCGGTCACCGGCCTGACCGACACGCCGTCCCCCCGGCTGCCGTACCGGAACATCGGAATCGATCTCGTGGAGGTGCGCGGTGCAGCCAACTGACGAGAACCTGGACGCGCGCTCGCCGCCCCCGAGCGGGTCCCCGTCCACTCCACCCGCCTCGGCGGCCGGGAGCTCGGCGCCCAGCTCCAGTCGTGGAAGGTGGAGCGGGCGTACAACACCGACCTGCCCGAGGCGATGCGCGCCGTGTCGGGCAGCGCCTCGGCGCAGCTGGAGATGCTGCTCGGCGGGGCCGGCGGCGAACACGCGCCGCGCCTGTACTCGGCGTGGGCCGACCGGGCCACCGGTGACGTGGTGCGCCCCGGGCAGTCGGTCGTGCACTCCGCCGGGGTCGCGGACCGGACGCTTCCCACGTTCCGTGGAACGGTCCGGTCCCGGTCGGCCGCGTCGGGCAGCGACAGTGTGACCGTCCAGGCCCTGGACGGCGCCGAGCGGCTGCGCGGCCCGGCCTCGCTGCCGCGCCCGTACCAGGGCTTCTACTACGGCCGTCCGGTCGCCACGGCGACCTGGTGCGTCGACGAACTGCTGCGCCAGGGCGGCATCCACACCTGCCCGCCGCCGCGGGCGCCCCTGGCCGACGACAAGGACCTGGCACCGTTCACGGTCCTGTACGCCTCGCTGCACGGTGGCTTCAACGCGACGTACGGACAGCCGGAGGTGCTGCCCACCAGCTCGTCCTACCGGTGGATCCGGGACGGCGCACCGTTCGAGATGGCGCTGATGCCGGAACAGGCCGGGCTGCGGGCGTCCTGGATGCCGCGGTCGCGGTTCGTGCTGCCCGGCAAGGTGTTCCAGGTCGAGTGCTGGGTCAACACGGCGCTGGCCAAGGACAGCGTGATCGAGATGAAGGCCGTCTTCGACCGCAGCGGCGGCGCCGCCGGCTACATCAGCGGCAAGTTCGACATCTCGACGGGGACAGTCCAGATCTTCTCCGGGACGGTCGACGGCGGCTCCTGGTACTTCAGCTGGGGGTTCCCCAAGCTGGCGGCCCTGCGGGGCGGCTGGCACCTGGGGTTCATGGTGGACACCCGGGGGACCGGAGCCACCGTGCTGCCGACGGTGCAGCCGCGACTCACCGCGCCCGACGGTTCCTACCACGTCGGCGGTACGGGGGCGTTCACCGAGACCGCCGCCGCCCATCCGCGTTCCGAGCTCCAGCAGATCGACCTGGTCACGGACATGGCGGTGGAGTGCCTCCAGGTCACCGACCGGGCGTGGACGGACACCGCGTCCTACCCGCGCGCGGAGTGGGAGCAGAAGGACCAGTGGCGCAAGGGCGCGGAGCTCGACGAGGCCGCGCTGCCGCTGTACGACATCCCCAAGGTCTCGGGATCGCAGTGGGACGCGATCACGGAGATCGCCCGCGCGTCCATGTCCACGGCCGAGTTCGACGAGCAGGGCGTCTTCCACTGGCGCGGTCCGTCGCGGTTCAGCAAGGTGCCGGCGGCCCCGGACGCCACCGTCACCACCGTCCGGGACATCTCCTCGCTCACCGTCAGCGAGGAGATCGACGCCTGCCGCAACCACTGCGAGCAGCCGTACCAGGACTGGGCGGGCATCGGACTCGTCCACGGCACGGCGCAGACCGACACCCGGATCAGGGAGATCAAGCCCGGGATACCGGAGGAGGTCTCGTACGCGATCGCGGACGACGAGAGCGACATCGGGCCGCTGACGATCGTGGACGACACGTCCGCGTCGATCGCCACCCACCGGGTGCGGTTCGGCAGCGCGGCGACCGGCGGTACGGCGGTGAAGGGCCAGGTCACGGTCAGTTCCCGCCGGGAGGGGCCGGCGTACATCGTCCGGTTCACGAACACCGGGACGACGAGCGTGTGGACGGTCACCAAGGACGGCAAGCCCTCGGTGCAGATCGACCCGCTCAAGCGGTCGGCGGACCCGGCGCAGCGCGTGTGGGCACGCTGGAGCCCGACGAGCCAGCAGTACTACGGCAAGCAGCAGTACCTCGCGCCCGCGTCGGACTGGGTGCAGTCCGCGACCACGGCGTACACCCTGGCGCAGGCCATGCTCGACGCCGGGCGGTATCCGGTGCCGGTGCTGGGCGAGGTCGAGGTGCTGCACGACCCGCGGCTCCAACTGGGCGACGTGGTAAGGGTCGTGGACACGGCCGGGGCGAAGCTGGACACCCTCGCGTGGGTGGTCGGGATACGCACCACGTATACGGCGGGGTCCGCTCCGCAGCAGACCCTGACGCTGCGCGGGACCGGCTACAACGGCGTTCCGGCCGACGAGGGCCTGGTGCCGGACGCACCGCTGGATCCGGCGTACGGGCGGCTGCGCACGTACCAGATGGTGACGGCGCAGTACGCGCAGCTCGCCGATCTGACGGCGGAGCAGATCACGTACCGGACGCTGGTGGAGACGCTGGGAGGTGTGGCGTGACCAGGGACGACGCAAGGGGGACCGAGATTCCCGTGCTCGACGCGGCGGCGGTGGAGGACACCGCCGCCGCACTCGTCTCCGGGCCGGAGACGGTGCTCGTGGCCGCCGACGGTGAGGGGGACGCGCTGCCGGGCCCCGGGGAAGCGGCGCGGCCCGAGGACGATCCGTCGCACCCGTCACCGGACGCGCCCGCGCCCGTTCCGGTGCCCATCGACGATCCGGTCTCGCGGGAGGACGACGGCGGTATGCCGCCGGACACCCTGCCGCCGCCCCTCGGCGGCTGATCCCTCCGCCGCCTCCGACCGTGGGCCGGCGTCCTCCGGGGCGCCGGCCCTTTTCGCATCCGTATCCCAGGAGGGCCCTGTCATGGTCCAGCTCACCCCGCTCAGCAACCTGCCCTACCCGCAGCCCGCCGACGCGGCCAACGTGCCGCTGCACCTCCAGTCCCTCGCCGAGGCGCTGGACGGGCGGACGGTGCTGCGGGTCGCCAACACCACCAGCCTGTCCTCGATCGCCACGCCGGTGACGGGGATGCTGGCCTGGGTCACCACCCCCGGCCGGTACTACTACTACACCGGCAGTTACTGGCACCCGGTCACTCCGAGTCCGGTCCTGAAGCTCAATCCGGTGGCCGGTACGACGGCGTCCGCGACGTACGTCGACGCCCTGACCGGATCCACCGGCGACACGATGGCGGCGGCCTTCACCGCCCCGCCGTCCGGCACGGTCCTCGTGACGATCGGCGCCCGGATCAGCAGCAGCGTCGCCACCGGGGCCGGTTACATGTCGATGACCGTCAAGCAGGGCACGACGGTCACCCTGGCCACGGCCGACACCCGCGCCGCGCTCTTCGGCGGAAGCATGCAGTGCTCCGCGTCGACCCAGTTCCAGGTCAGCGGGCTGAGCGGCGGCGTCGCGTACACCGCCACGCCCGCTTACCGGTCCTCGGCGACGACCAACACGGCCACGTTCGCCCACCGGTTCCTGCGGGTCGACCCGCTGTTCTGACCGGTCCGTCGCCCCTGGTCCCTCGCGTTTCGCCTTCCCCGGCCCCGGCCCGTCGTGTCCACCGCGGCGGGGGGCGTTTTTTGCCCTGCGGCCCCTGATCCCGACCCGAGGAGGACCCGATGGCGGCACCCCTGTCCGCCGACGCCTTCGCCCGCGCACTGCGCGCCGAGGGCGTACGCATCACCGAACACACCGGCTGGAACACCTACAACCGCAACCACAAGGGCCCCTGGGGGCCGGTCCACGGCGTGATGCTCCACCACACCGCCGGCTCCAGCAGCGTCGGCTTCTGCCGCCGGGGCGTGCCGGACCTGCCGGGCCCCTTGTGCATCGGCGTCGTCGCCAAGGACGGCACCGTGCACCTGGTCGGTTACGGCCGTACCAACCACGCCGGGAACGGCAGCACCGCAGTACTGGCCGCCGTACGCGCGGAACGTGCGGTTCCCTCGCCCGGTCCGGACGAGGCCGACGGCAACGCCCCCTTCTACGGCTTCGAGATCGAGAACCTCGGCGACGGCCGCGATCCGTACCCGGCGGCCCAACTGGACGCCGTGGAGCGCCTCTCCGCCGCCCTGTGCCGCGCGCACGGCTGGTCCGGGGCGAGCGTGATCGGCCACAAGGAGTGGACCCGGCGCAAGATCGACCCGTCGTTCTCCATGGACGGGATGCGCGGCCGGATCGGCAGGCGCCTAGGCGGCCGCCCGTCCGGGCCGTCGGCACCGCCCACGCCGGCGTACGCGCCGTTCCCGGGTGGTGCCTTCTTCGTGCCGGGCCACCGCGACCCCCTGTTCACCGCCGTCGGCAAGCGGCTGGTGGCCGAGGGATGCGGTCGGTACTCCGTCGGCCCCGGGCCGGTGTGGGGCGCCGCGGACCGCGCGTCGTACGCGGCCTGGCAGCGCAGGCTCGGCTACCGGGGCGCCGACGCCGACGGGAATCCGGGCCGTGCCAGCTGGGACCGGCTCCGCGTCCCGCGGGTCTGACCCGCCGGGCCCGGAGAGGACGAACAAGAGAAGGGGGTCAGACCATGACCGAGACGACGCGACGGGCACTGCGCACGTTCGCACAGGCGGGCTGTGCGCTGCTCGCGGCGGCTCCGCTGCTGGCCGAGGAGCCGGCCGTACGGGACGTGCCCGTGCTGGCCGGCGCCGCGGCCCTGGCGGCGGCGCTCTAGTCGCGTGATGTCGCGCCCCGCGGTGCAGCGGTGGCTGCGCCGTGGCTGCGGCAGTCCGCGGCGCCGCGAGCGCGTCCGCGCAAGGAGAGGAGGGCCGCGGATGATGCGGGAGTACGAGGAGAGAGGCGTGGTCGTGGAACTGGAGCGGCTGCGGCGTTCGGTGGACGTCGGTTTCGCCACCACACGCGGTGATCTGGCGCTGCTGTTGCAACGCGCCGACCAGACCGACAAGGTGCTCGGTGAGCACGAGGAGCGGCTCGACGCGCTGGAGCGCACGCGCTGGCCGCTGCCCTCGCTGGCCGCGCTGACGTCGTGTGCGGCGCTGGCTGTGACGCTGTGGCAGGCGGCGGTGCGCTGACCGGTAAGGGCGAATATGACGATCGCGCGAGCGCGCAATTAGCTTGCTCGCGTTCGCAATTCGGGGCGTGTGGTGCCTGTGAGGTGCCGCACGCCCCGGCGTCTCTGCGTTACGCTGCCTTGCATCGAACGTACATTCGAGAAGGTGGCGATTCTGGAGCGTGGGCGCCTACGTGGTGAAGGGGAGGCGTGATGGTCAGCAGTCCGGGAGAGCGGCTTGCCGATGTGGTGGCCGCTGCTGTGGAGGTGGCGGCCGACGCGGGGGAGGCGGGTACGTACACCGGGGAAGTGGCTCGCGCGTTGGCCGCGGTCGTGAACAAGGTCGCCGTACGGGCAACCATCGACGCGGAGGTCCGCGGGTTCACGAGCGGCTGGCGCGAGGCGATGGACCTGGTGTCCGGCGACGACACCGCAATGGCCCGGGTCCTGCGGCTCCCCGAACCACCCGGCGTCGCCCCGGACGCGCCTCCGCCCTCCCCGGGCCGGGGCTCGGACGACGGCCCGGACGGCAGCCCGGACGCCGGCCGCTGAAGCGAGCCGGCCGGGAACGGCCGGCCGGTGGCCGTGCCGGGTTCTGAACGAGGCGGCCACTGAACGGTCCTGGCGCACGGTCAGGCGCCGGGAGCCCGCCCGGACCGTACGGGCGGGCTCGCGCGAAAAGCGAGGCGGCCGCACCCCCCGAC
>RHMC01000068.1 GCA_003719395.1 Streptomyces altiplanensis | reverse complement strand
CGCCCGCGCCCCCCCGGCGCCACTCCGAACGGCCCACGACCAGCCGCTTCGCCCCCGGGGAACGGACCCGGGGGCGAAGTGCGGAGCAGTGACGCGGCAGGCCGCGCGGACCCGCGGTCCGAGGCCCGTACGGAGGTCAGTCCGCGTGGCCGAGCTGCAGGTCCCGTTCGGTCCGCCCGCCGCCGGCGACCTGGAGCACGGTGGCGACCGGCGGGTAGCCCGCGGCGATCACCGTGTACTCGCCGGACGACAGATCGATGAAGCGGAACGTGCCGTCGGGCCCCGTGGTGAGCGTGTCCACCACATTGCCCCCGGCGTCGAGCAGCGTCACCCGGGCGTCCTCGACGGGCCGGCCACCGGTCGCGCGTACGGTGCCGCGCAGCATCGCGCCGCCCGCCAGTTCGATGTCCTGCCTGGTCTCCCGCGAGGCCTGCACGCTCACCGGCAGTGCGGCGGGCCGGAACGCCGGGGCGCTCCCCGCCAGGGTGTACTCCCCCGCCACCAGCTCCGTGATCACATAGCCGCCTTCGCGGCCGCTGCGCGTCGACGCGACGACCTCTCCGCGTACGTCGGTGAGCGTCACGGCGGCGCCGGGCACCGGTGTCCCGTCCGCGGTGCGCACGGTCCCGGCGAGGCGGCCCGCACCGCCGAGCACCACATCGAGTTCGACGGGTCGTTCGCCGACGGTGACGGTGACGGCCTGCGGCTGGTGCCCGCCGGCCGCCGCGATCATCACGTACGACCCCGATCCGGCCACGCTCAGCGCGTACCGCCCGTCGTCGCCGCTCGCGCCGCGCCCGACCTGGCGCCCCGACCCGTCGATGAGAGTGAGGGCGGCGCGCGGCACGACGCTGCCGTCGTGGTGCTGGACGGTGCCGCAGACGGGGACGCCCGCCGGGCAGGGGGCGGCAGGGTACGGGGCGGCGGCGCGGGCCGTGGGGATCGTGGAGGGCTCGGCTGCGGGGGCGTTGTGGGACACCAGCGGTTTCTCCTTGAGGAAGCAGGCGATGAGCAGGCCGAGGACGAGCACCGGCACGAGGTAGAGGAAGATCCGCGGCATCGCCTCGGCGTACGCCCCGATGTAGGCGTCGCGCAGCGCGGGCTCCATGGCGTGCACGAGCTGGGGCGTGATGCCCGCCGGATCGGGGAGGCCGGTGCCCGCGGGCAGCCGCTCGGCGAGGGCGTCGCCGAGCCGGTTCGCGAAGAGGGTGCCGAAGACGGCGGCGCCGATGCTGCCGCCGATCTGCCGGAAGTAGTTGTTGGCGCTGGTGGCGGTGCCCAGGTCGGCCGGGGGCACGGAGTTCTGCACGGCGAGGATGAGCACCGGCATGACCAGGCCGATGCCCGTGCCCAGTACGGCCATCCAGACGCTGTAGTGCAGCCGCGAGGTGTCGGCCTCCAGCCGGGACAGCAGCCACATGCCGAGCACCGAGCAGGCGCTGCCGACGACCGGGTAGACGCGGTAGCGGCCGGTGCGGCTGATGAGGTGTCCCGAGACGATCGAGGCGACGACCACACCGCCCATCATCGGCAGCATCAGCAGTCCGGACTCCGTCGCGCTGGCGCCGCCGACCATCTGGAGGAACGTCGGCAGGTAGCTGGCGGCGCCGAAGAGCGCGATGCCGACGACCGCGCCGACGAGTCCGGTGACCGTGAAGACGGAGTCGCGGAACAGCCGCAGGGGCATGAGGGGTTCGGGCGCGTAGTGCTCGACGACGACGAACAGCAGAGTCGTTCCGGCGGCCCCCGCGGCGAGGCCGAGGACGACCCGCGAGTCCCAGGCGTACTCCGTACCGCCCCAGCTGGTGAGCAGGACCAGGCAGGTGGACGCGGCGGCGAGCAGCAGCGCGCCGAGTACGTCGAGGCGCGGCCGTACGCCCGGCTTCGGAAGCTTCAGTACGACGGCGATGACGGCCATGGTCACCAGCCCGAACGGGACGTTGATGTAGAAGCACCAGCGCCAGGACGCGTGGTCGGTGAAGAACCCGCCGAGCAGCGGCCCCGCCACCGACGCGAGGCCGAAGGCAGCGCCGATGAGCCCCATGAAGCGGCCGCGGTCCCGGGGCGGCACGATGTCGGCGATGATCGCCTGGACGCCGATCATGAGACCGCCGGCGCCGATGCCCTGGATGGCGCGGAAGGCGATGAGCTGGTCCATGGTGCGCGACCAGCCGGCCAGCGCCGAACCGACGACGAAGATGACGATGGCGAACTGGAAGACGCCTTTGCGGCCGAACAGATCGCCCAGTTTTCCGTAGACCGGGAGACCGATCGTGGCGGTGAGCAGGTAGGCGGTGATCGCCCACGACATCCGGTCCAGGCCCTGGAGTTCGCCGACGATCTTCGGCAGGGCGGTGGCCACGATCATCTGCTCCAGCGCCGCGAGGAGCAGCGCGAGCATCAGCCCGAAGAAGACCAGCCGGACGCGGCGCGGGCTGAGGGGCCGGTCCTCGGCCCTTTCCGCGGGCGGGAGTTGGACCGGGGGCGGCGGCGGCTCAACGGCCCCGGCCGCTGCCGTCTTCGCCAGAGTGATCCCGCCCACGTACTGCTCCCCTCGTCGCACTGCGCCGCCCTTTTCTCGCATTACGCGACAACTGGGAGCAAGCGGGGCGATTGAAGGGGGAGGCGTACGCGGGCGGCTTCACCCCCGGTGGGAGCCCCTGCGGCGCACAACCGGCGCGCGGGGAAGACCACTCGAACCGGTGACGGGCTACTTCTCGACCTCGGCGGCGAGGTTGGCGAGCAGGACGTCGTAGATCCGGCCGAGGCCCTTGGGCGCGAAAGTCCTCTCGAAGAAGCCGCCGATGCCGCCGGCGCCGTCCCAGACGGTGGTGACGACGGCCTTCGACCTGCCCTCGCCGGCCGGGGTGACGGTCCAGGTGGTGACCATGGACGAGTTGCGGTCCTTCTCGACGAGCTGCCCGTCGGTCGGCTCGGTCACTTCGAGCAGGCAGTCGCGGACGCGCTTGCTGGTGGCCTGGAGCTTCCAGTGCACGAGGGTGCCCTCGCCGTCGCCGCCCTCGCGCACCTCGTACTCGGAGAACTGCTCGGGCAGGAGCTTTCCGCGCGAGCCGCTGTAGTCGGCCAGCGTGTCGAACACCGTCTCCGCATCCGCCGCGATGATCCGCTCCGTGGTGGCCTCGACCTGCGCCATGCCTGTTCCTCCAGCACTTGGGTTTTCAAGGGTGCGGCTTACCCAACCACCTCCGGTGGGGCCGCCCAAAATCGGGGCCGCGGCAAAGGCCCGTCAGCGGCCCCCCGGCCGGCCTTTCCGCGTCCTCGGGCCGGGGGGGACGGCAGCAAAATGAGTCGACAGACCGCCTGCTGAACGGTGGTATGAATACCGGCCGCCGCGTGAAGCAGCCGTCGCGCGGTGGCCCCGCCCCGAGTTCGGAAGGTGCTCATGTGCGCTGCCAGGATGCATGCCGACGAGGCAGACATCGACGTATCTCTCGTACGGCGCCTGGTCGACGGGCAGTTCCCGCACTGGGCGGGCCTTCCCCTGGAGCCCGTCGTCTCCTCCGGCACGGAGAACGCCATGTACCGGCTCGGCGAGGACATGGCCGTCCGGCTCCCCCGCAGGGAAGGGGCCGCCGCCGTCCGGCTCCCCCGCAGGGAAGGGGCCGCCGGCGACGTGGAGGGGGAACAGCGGTGGCTGCCGCGGCTCGCTCCGCACCTTCCGGTCGCCGTTCCGGCCCCGCTCGGGAAGGGCGGGCCCGCCGAGGGCTATCCCTGGAGCTGGTCCGTCTACCGCTGGCTGGAGGGCGAGAACCCCGTCGCCGGCCGCATCGCGGAACCCGGCCTGCTCGCCGGGGACCTGGGGAAGTTCGTCACCGCGCTGCGGGAGATCGACCCCGTGGGCGGGCCGCCGTCGGGCCGGGGGGTTCCGCTGGCGACGCGGGACGCCCCGACGCGCGCGGCGATCGGGGAGCTGCTCGGGATCATCGACACCGAAGCGGCGACCACCGCGTGGGAGGAGGCCCTGCGGATCCCCGAGTGGTCCGGGCCGGCCGCCTGGTCTCACGGTGATCTGTCGCCCGGGAACGTGCTGGTCGACCGTGGACGGCTCAGCGCCGTCATCGACTTCGGGGTCGCGGGCGTCGGCGACCCCTCCGTCGACCTGATCGTGGCGTGGAACCTGCTGCCCGCCGAAGCGCGCGGCGTCTTCCGCGAGGCCCTGGGGGCCGATGACGCGACCTGGGCACGCGGCCGCGGATGGGCCCTGTCGATCGCGCTCATCCAGCTTCCGTACTACCGGAACACGAACCCGGTGCTCGCGGCCGGCTCGCGGCACGTGATCCGTGAAGTCTTCGCCGATCACGGCTGCGCGGCACGGGCCGGCCGGGGAGCGGGCGACTGACACGGACTGCCGCCGGCGGGCGAAGGGATGTTGCCCCTCACGTCGGCAGCACCCGAGTCCCCGTCGACTCCCGCACGACTCACCCGTGCGCACGCTCCCAACGCCCTTTCCCACGACGGCGGTTACCGCCATGCCGTCCGGGGCGCCGGCCGGTTCGCGGCGGTGGCCGGCTGCTCGGCCCGCCCGGCCCTGGCTAAAGTGCGGCCCCATGAGCAGCGGCGGCACACACCTGCGGGACATGACCATCGACGACTGCGAGGCCGTCGCCCGCGTGCGGGTGCGGGGATGGCAGTCGGCGTACGCCGGGATGATCCCCACGGCCCACCTCGACGCGATGAGCGTCGAGGAGGACGCCGCGCGGCGGCGCGAGCATCTCGCCGAAGCCGAAGCCGAAGCCGAGGGCGCGGGCGCGGGCCGCAATGTGGTCGCCGAGCGCGACGGTCAGGTGATCGGCTGGGGCTGCTACGGGCCGTACCGCGACGAGGGGAAGCCGGCCGCCGGCGCCGAGCTGTACGCCCTCTACGTCCTGCCGGAGCACCGCTCGACCGGCGCCGGCCGCGCCCTGACGGCCGAGCTGCTCGCCCGCGCCGCCACCGACGGCCACCCGCGCATGCTGCTGTGGGTCCTCACGGAGAACACCCTCGCCCGCCGCTTCTACGAGAAGGCGGGCTTCGCGCCCGACGGCGCCGAGGCGTCCTTCGACGTGCGGGGCGTCGCCGTCCCCGAGACGCGTTACGCGAGGCGGCTGAGCGCGGCGGACGCGGCGGCCGTCAGACGCGGGTGACCCAGCGCCGCTTCGAGCACCGCCGCGCCGCGCGTCCCGCAGCTTCCCCAGACCCTCGACGCAGGCGAGCGCCACCCGCCAGTGCGGTGCCGGCGCGAGCAGCCCGCGCAGGGTGGTGATCAGCGCGGGTACGGTCTCGGGCGCCCGGAGCTCGGTGAGCAGCCGCACCGGATGCAGCGCGTACGCGGTGCGCAGCGGGTTGGTGGCGAGCGCGGCGGCGGCGCGGGCGGTGCGCGGGTCGCCGAGGCGCGCCAGCGCGTACGCGGCGGTGACGCACCGCTCGGGATCGCGGTGGTTGAGGAGCAGCACCAGCGTCTCGAAGGCCCGCCGGTCACCGGCGCAGCCGAGGCGGAAGGCGGCGGTCTCGCGGGCCCACAGGGGCCGTTCGGCCTCGGTGAGCACCAGGGCGAGCTCGTCCAGGTCCTCGGTGGCGAACAGCCGCTCGTACGCCGCGAAACCACCCGCCCCGGCGTCCGCCCCGCCCCGTGCCTCGCCCCGCACCCGGTCCATGAGCGACCGCAGCTCCTCGTCCATGGCGTCAGCGTATAAGCGCACCGGGCGTCCCAGATCACATCCCGCCAGGCTTCTCCAGGGCTGGCGCGCTCGTTACTGGCCGGTTACCCTCAAGTGAGCGGGCCACCCCCCGCTGATTGACCACCTCGTGGCGGCCTGGTGACGCAGCCGCCCCGAGTGCTCTGTCGGTTCGGTGTTTTCTCCGCGACGTGACTTCGGGACAGAGTCCGTCGGCCCTCGCACTACGACCTGCGCTTTCCGCACGCGATTCGCGGCTCTTCCGCACCGTGCGCCCCTCAGTCGTCACTCATTCTCTGGAGTCCCCTGATGGACATCCCTCTCCGTACTGTCGCCGTGGTCGGTCTCGGCACCATGGGCACCGGCATCGCCGAGGTCCTCGCCCGCGCCGGCCGTGAAGTCATCGGCATCGACATCAGCGAAGCAGCCGCCCGGCAGGCCGTCTCCTCACTCGAAGCCTCCACCGCCCGCGCGGTGGAGCGCGGGCGCATGACCGACGAGGAGCGGCGGGACGCCCTCGCCCGTTTCCGTACCTTCTCCGACCTCCAGGCCGTCGCGGACGCCGATCTCGTGATCGAGGTCGTGCCCGAGTCGTACGAGGCCAAGCAGCAGGTCTTCCGCGCCCTCGACTCCATCGTGCGCCCCACGACGGTTCTGGCCACCGGCACGAACGCGCTGTCCGTGACCCGTCTCGCCGCCGATTCGGCGCGTCCCGAGCGCGTGCTGGGCCTGCACTTCTTCAACCCGGCGCCCGCGATGAAGCTGGTCGAGGTCGTCTCCTCGGTGCTCACCGCGCCGCAGGCGGTCGAGGCCGTCACCGCGCTCGCCCGGGATCTGGGCAAGGAGCCGGTCGCGATCGGCGACCGGCCCGGTTTCGTCGCCGACGGCCTGCTCTTCGGTTACCTCAACCAGGCCGCAGCGATGTACGAGGCCAAGTACGCGTCCCGCGAGGACATCGACGCCGCGATGCGGCTGGGCTGCGGCCTGCCGATGGGCCCCCTCGCCCTGCTCGACCTGATCGGCGTCGACACGGCCCGCACGGTCCTGGAAGCGATGTACTCCGAGTCCCACGACCGGCTGCACGCGCCCGCCCCCATCCTGAAGCAGCTCAGCGAGGCGGGGCTGAACGGGCGCAAGTCGGGCCGCGGCTTCTACACGTACGCGGCAGTCAGCAGCCAGGACGTGGTGCCCGACGCGCTCACCCCCCGGGAGTCCGCGGACGCCGCCGTCGGCTGGCCGGTGCGGTCGGTGGGGGGTCGCCGGCTCCGGGACCATGGCGTCCGGCATCGCGGAGGTGTTCGCGAAGGCCGGGTACGACGTGGTGCTCACGGCCCGGAGCCAGGAGAAGGCGGAGAAGGCGAAGGCCCGTATCGCCAAGTCCCTTTCCCGCTCTGTCGACAAGGGCCGGATGACGGCCGAGGCGCGCGAGGAGGCCCTGGGGCAGGGTCGCTCCCGCTCGACTCGCTCGACGCGTTCGCCGACGTCGACCTGGCCGTGGAGGCGGTCGCGGAGGACCTGGAGGTCAAGCAGCAGCTCTTCGCGACGCTCGACAAGGTCTGCAAGCCGGGCGCGGTGCTCGCCACGACCACGTCCTCGCTGCCCGTCGTCGCCTGCGCCCGCGCGACCTCGCGCCCGCAGGACGTGATCGGGATGCACTTCTTCAACCCGGCGCCCGCGATGAAGCTGGTCGAGGTGGTCCGTACCGTCCTCACGTCGGACGAGGTCCACGCGACCGTCCGCGAGGTGTGCGCCAAGATCCGCAAGCACCCCGTGGACTGCGGCGACCGGGCCGGGTTCATCGTGAACGCGCTGCTCTTCCCGTACCTGAACAACGCGGTCAAGATGGTCGAGCAGCACTACGCGTCGCTGGACGACATCGACGCCGCGATGAAGCTGGGCGGCGGCTACCCGATGGGCCCCTTCGAGCTCCTCGACGTGGTCGGCCTCGATGTCTCCCTGGCCATCGAGCAGGTCCTGCACCGCGAGTTCCGCGACCCGGGCCTGGCGCCGGCGCCGCTGCTCGAACACCTGGTGGCGGCGGGGTGCCTCGGCCGCAAGACGGGACGCGGCTTCCGGGAGTATGCCGGGCGCTGAGCAGGAGGGTGTGACCGGATGGGGCGGGCTGCTGGAGCCGGCCGGCAGTCCGCCCCCACAGGCGCGCTCTCCTGCGCAGATGCAGTACGTTCGGAGCATGTCCCAGCCCGCTGACTCCTCCAGACGGCCGTCCCGTACGAGCTCCGCGTCCGACGCACCCGAAAGCGCCGCGGGCAGCCGCGCGGCGGCGCAGCGGCTCAAGATGCGCCGTGAGCTGTCGGCAGCGGCGATGGAGCTGTTCGCGACGAAGGGGTACGAGGCGACGACCGTCGACGAGATCGCCGCCGCCGGCGGGGTCGCCCGCCGGACCTTCTTCCGGCACTTCCGCTCCAAGGAAGAGGCGATCTTCCCGGACCACGACGACACGCTGGTGCGCGCCGAGGCGGTCCTCAACGCGGCGTCCCCGCACGAGCACCCGCTCGACACCGTCTGCCGGGGCATCAAGGAAGTCATGCGGATGTACGCGGCGTCCCCCGCGGTCTCCGTCGCCCGTTACAAGCTCACCCGTGAGGTCCCCACGCTCCGCGAGGCGGAGATCGCCTCGGTGGCCCGCTACGAGCGCCTGTTCACGCGCTACCTGCTGGGCCACTTCGACGAGCACGACCACCACGACGACAACGACGACCCGCTGCTGGCGGAGGTGGCCGCCTCCGCCGTGGTGACGGCCCACAACCACGTGCTGCGGCGGTGGCTGCGGGCGGGCGGCCAGGGCGACGTGGAGGCGCAGCTGGACCACGCGTTCTCGATCGTCCGCGACACCTTCGGCACCGGCATCGGCGCGGGCCGCTCGGCGGCCCGTCCGAAGCAGGCGCAGCCGGCGTCGGCCTCGGTGAGCGGCGACGTGCTGGTGACGGTGGCCCGCACGGACGCGCCCCTGGACGAGGTCATGCGCACGATCGAGCGGGCACTCAAGCAGAACTGACCGGACAGTTCCACCACCGGACGAAGACGCCTCCGCCCCCCGGAAGCCCGGGAGGCGGACGGCGTCTTCGCGTGCTCTGATGAATCCAAATCGATCGATCATCGCTCACATGTGACGGCGAGGTGACAAGTGAGAGAAATTGTTGGCACTCAGTGTCTTGTCACGTGGCACGGGGTGTCATACGTTGATGTCGTCCGGGCGGCCGGCGTGCAGTGATCTCCCGTACGCCGGCTGTCCCCGCAAGCCATGTGCCTGCGCGCCCGGACGCCTGCGTCACAGGCAACCTCCCGCGCTACCCGCGCTGCCGAAAACCCGCACCACCGCCGAACCGACGGCACACCTCCACAGCAGCACCCCGACGTTTCCCCTCAAAGCGTTGTAGTCAGACCACACCTCCCCCAGCCCTCGACTGCGCTCGAGCAGGGGAGACCCCATTCGCCGGAGGCCCCCCGTGAAGGAAATCCTGGACGCGATCCAGTCGCAGGACAGCTCCGCCGCAGATTTCGCGGCCCTGTCCGTCCCCGAGTCGTACCGCGCGGTGACCGTGCACAAGGACGAGGCCGAGATGTTCGCCGGCGTCGCCAGCCGCGACAAGGACCCCCGCAAGTCCCTCCACGTGGAGGACGTGCCGGTGCCCGAGCTCGGTCCGGGCGAGGCCCTGGTGGCGGTCATGGCCAGCTCGGTCAACTACAACTCCGTCTGGACCTCGATCTTCGAGCCGGTCTCGACCTTCGGCTTCCTGGAGCGGTACGGCAAGCTCAGCGACCTGAGCAAGCGCCACGACCTCCCGTACCACGTCATCGGCTCCGACCTCGCGGGCGTCGTCCTGCGCACCGGCCCCGGCGTGAACGCCTGGAAGCCCGGCGACGAGGTCGTCGCGCACTGCCTGTCCGTCGAGCTGGAGTCCTCCGACGGCCACAACGACACGATGCTCGACCCCGAACAGCGCATCTGGGGCTTCGAGACCAACTTCGGCGGCCTGGCGGAGATCGCACTCGTCAAGTCCAACCAGCTGATGCCCAAGCCGGACCACCTCAGCTGGGAGGAGGCGGCGGCCCCCGGCCTGGTCAACTCGACGGCGTACCGCCAGCTCGTCTCGCGCAACGGCGCCGGCATGAAGCAGGGCGACAACGTGCTGATCTGGGGCGCGAGCGGCGGACTCGGTTCGTACGCCACCCAGTTCGCGCTGGCCGGCGGCGCCAACCCGATCTGTGTCGTCTCCAGCGACCAGAAGGCGGACATCTGCCGCGCGATGGGCGCCGAGGCGATCATCGACCGCAACGCCGAGGGCTACAAGTTCTGGAAGGACGAGCGCACCCAGGACCCCAAGGAGTGGAAGCGCTTCGGCAAGCGCATCCGCGAGCTCACCGGCGGCGAGGACATCGACATCGTCTTCGAGCACCCCGGCCGCGAGACCTTCGGCGCGTCCGTGTACGTCACCCGCAAGGGCGGCACGATCACCACCTGCGCCTCGACCTCGGGCTACATGCACGAGTACGACAACCGCTACCTGTGGATGTCGCTGAAGCGCATCATCGGCTCGCACTTCGCGAACTACCGCGAGGCGTGGGAGGCCAACCGCCTGATCGCCAAGGGCAAGATCCACCCCACCCTGTCGAAGGTGTACTCCCTGGAGGACACCGGCCAGGCGGCGTACGACGTCCACCGCAACCTGCACCAGGGCAAGGTCGGTGTGCTGGCCCTGGCGCCCCGCGAGGGCCTCGGCGTCCGCGACCACGAGCTGCGCGAGCAGCACATCGACGCGATCAACCGCTTCCGGGACGTCTGATGAGTGAGCGTCGGAAGGACCGGCCCTGGCTCATGCGGACGTACGCCGGTCACTCGACCGCCGAGGCGTCCAACGAGCTGTACCGCAACAACCTCGCCAAGGGCCAGACCGGCCTGTCGGTCGCGTTCGACCTTCCGACGCAGACCGGCTACGACCCCGACCACATCCTCGCCCGCGGCGAGGTCGGCCGGGTCGGGGTCCCGGTGTCCCACCTCGGTGACATGCGGCGGCTGTTCCAGGACATCCCCCTGGAGCAGATGAACACCTCCATGACCATCAACGCCACCGCCATGTGGCTGCTGGCGATGTACCAGGTGGTCGCGGAGGAGCAGGGCGCCGACATCACCAGGCTCCAGGGGACGACGCAGAACGACATCGTCAAGGAGTACCTGTCGCGCGGGACGCACGTCTTCCCGCCGGTGCCGAGCCTGCGCCTGACGACGGACATGATCACCTACACGGTGAACCACATCCCCAAGTGGAACCCGATCAACATCTGCAGCTACCACCTCCAGGAGGCCGGCGCCACGCCGGTCCAGGAGATCGCGTACGCGATGAGCACGGCCATCGCCGTCCTCGACGCCGTACGGGACAGCGGCCAGGTGGAGCCGGAGAAGTTCGGGGACGTCGTCGCCCGCATCTCCTTCTTCGTCAACGCGGGCGTCCGCTTCGTCGAGGAGATGTGCAAGATGCGCGCCTTCGGCCGCATCTGGGACAAGGTCACGCGCGAGCGGTACGGCATCGAGGACGCCAAGCAGCGCCGCTTCCGCTACGGCGTGCAGGTCAACTCCCTCGGCCTGACCGAGGCACAGCCGGAGAACAACGTCCAGCGCATCGTCCTGGAGATGCTGGCCGTCACCCTCTCCAAGGACGCCCGCGCCCGCGCCGTGCAGCTCCCCGCCTGGAACGAGGCGCTGGGACTTCCCCGGCCCTGGGACCAGCAGTGGTCGCTGCGCATCCAGCAGGTGCTCGCCCTGGAGAGCGACCTGCTGGAGTACGAGGACATCTTCGCCGGGTCGCACGTCATCGAGGCCAAGGTGGAGGCGCTCGTCGCCGAGTCCTTCGCCGAGATGGACCGCATCGCGGAGATGGGCGGCGCGATGGCGGCCGTCGAGTCCGGCTACCTCAAGTCGCAGCTGGTCTCCTCGCACGCGGAGCGCCGCGCCCGCATCGAGTCGGGCGAGGAGAAGATCGTCGGCGTCAACTGCTACGAGTCGACCGCGCCCAGCCCGCTCACCGCGGACCTGGACGGCGCGATCATGACGGTCGACCCGGCCAACGAGGCCCGCGTCGTCGCCAAGCTCCACGAATGGCGCGACAACCGCGACGAGGCGCGCGCGTCCGAGGCCCTGGCGGCCCTCAAGAAGGCCGCGGCCGGTACCGAGAACCTGATGGGCCCCACGGTCGAGTGCGCCCGCGCGGGCGTCACCACCGGCGAGTGGTCCTGGGCGCTGCGGGACGTCTTCGGCGAGTTCCGCGCGCCGACGGGCGTGAGCAGCGCCCCGGTCGCGGTCACCGCCGAGGCGGGCACCCCGCTCGCGTACGTACGGGAGAAGGTGGCCCGTACGGCCGACGAGCTCGGCTCGGGAAGGCTGCGCCTGCTGGTCGGCAAACCCGGCCTGGACGGCCACTCCAACGGCGCCGAGCAGATCGCCGTACGGGCCCGCGACGCGGGCTTCGAGGTGGTCTACCAGGGCATCCGGCTCACCCCCGAGCAGATCGTGAGCGCCGCCCTCGCCGAGGACGTGCACTGCGTCGGTCTGTCCATCCTGTCCGGCTCGCACGCCGAGCTGGTGCCCGATGTGCTGGTACGGCTCCGGGAGGCCGGCGCCACCGACATTCCGGTGATCGCGGGCGGGATCATCCCGCCGGCGGACGCCGAGGCGCTGCGTGCTGCCGGAGTGGCCGCGGTTTTCACCCCGAAGGACTTCGGGATCACGGAGATCATCGGCCGTATCGTCGACGAGATCCGCACAGCGAACAAGCTCGACCCCCTGGAGGTCTCCGCATGACCACGCCCACGCCCGCCGTCAACCGCCTGCGCCCGCGCCGCTCCTGCCTCGCCGTGCCCGGCTCGAACCCGCGCTTCCTGGAGAAGGCCCAGGGCCTGCCGGCCGACCAGGTCTTCCTGGACCTGGAGGACGCGTGCGCGCCGCTCGCCAAGGAGGGCGCCCGGCACACCATCGTCGACGCGCTGAACAACGGCGACTGGACGGGCAAGACCCGGGTCGTGCGGGTCAACGACTGGACGACCCACTGGACGTACCGCGATGTCATCACGGTCGTCGAGGGCGCGGGCCCGAACCTCGACTGCATCATGCTGCCGAAGGTCCAGGACGCCCAGCAGGTCGTCGCGCTCGACCTCCTCCTCACCCAGATCGAGAAGACGATGGGCTTCGAGGTCGGCAGGATCGGCATCGAGGCGCAGATCGAGAACGCCAAGGGCCTGGTGAACGTCGACGAGATCGCCGCCGCCTCGCCGCGCCTGGAGACGATCATCTTCGGCCCGGCCGACTTCATGGCGTCGATCAACATGAAGACGCTGGTTGTCGGCATGCAGCCGCCCGGCTACGGCGCCGACGCCTACCACTACATCCTGATGCGCATCCTGATGGCGGCCCGTACGCACGACCTCCAGGCGATCGACGGCCCGTTCCTCCAGATCCGCGACGTGGACGCGTACCGCGAGGTCGCGGGCCGTGCGGCGGCGCTGGGCTTCGACGGCAAGTGGGTGCTGCACCCCGGTCAGGTCGACGCGGCCAACGAGGTGTTCTCGCCCTCGCAGGAGGACTACGACCACGCCGAGATGATTCTCGACGCGTACGAGTGGTGCACGTCCGAGGCGGGCGGCAAGAAGGGCTCCGCGATGCTCGGCGACGAGATGATCGACGAGGCCAGCCGCAAGATGGCGCTGGTCATCTCCGGCAAGGGACGCGCGGCCGGCATGCAGCGCACCTCCAAGTTCGAAGCCCCGGAGGCCTGACCATGCAGTTCGGACGCACGTACGAGGAGTTCGAGGTCGGTGCCGTCTACAAGCACTGGCCCGGGAAGACGGTCACGGAGTACGACGACCACCTCTTCTGCCTCCTCACCATGAACCACCACCCGCTGCACATGGACAGCAATTACGCCGAGAAGACGACCGACTTCGGCAAGAACGTCGTCGTCGGCAACTACGTCTACTCGCTGCTGCTCGGCATGTCGGTGCCGGACGTCTCCGGGAAGGCCATCGCCAACCTGGAGGTCGAGTCGCTCAGGCACATCGCGCCGACCTTCCACGGCGACACGATCTACGGCGAGACGACCGTCCTCGACAAGACGCCGTCGAAGTCCAAGAGCGACCGCGGGATCGTCTACGTCGAGACGAAGGGCTACAAGCAGGACGGCACCGTCGTCTGCGTGTTCCGGCGCAAGGTGATGGTCCCGACCGAGACGTACATCAAGGAGCGCGGCGGCGAGCAGCCCGGCCGCCCGACAGCATCCAACTGACCACGTGAAGACGCAGGAGAAGCAGCCATGGCCCGTCTCGCCCAGACCGCCGGTCTGACCGACATCCAGCAGGAGATCCTGGCCACCGTCAGGAACTTCGTCGACAAGGAGATCATCCCTGTCGCGACCGAGCTGGAGCACCGCGACGAGTACCCGACGGAGATCGTCGAGGGTCTCAAGGAGCTCGGCCTGTTCGGGCTGATGATCCCCGAGGAGTACGGGGGTCTGGGCGAGTCCCTTCTCACCTACGCGCTGTGCGTGGAGGAGATAGCCCGTGGCTGGATGAGCGTCTCCGGGATCATCAACACGCACTTCATCGTGGCGTACATGCTCAAGCAGCACGGCACCCAGGAGCAGAAGGACACGTTCCTGCCGCGCATGGCGCTGGGTGAGGTGCGCGGCGCGTTCTCGATGTCGGAGCCGGCGCTCGGCTCCGACGTGTCGGCCATCACGTCCAAGGGCGTGAAGGACGGTGACGAGTACGTCCTGGACGGCCAGAAGATGTGGCTGACGAACGGCGGCTCGTCCACGCTCGTCGCGGTGCTGTGCCGCAGTGACGAGGGTCTCCCCGAGGGCACGGCCCCGCACAAGCAGATGACGACCTTCCTGGTGGAGAAGGAACCGGGCTTCGGCGAGGTCCGTCCGGGCCTGACCATCCCCGGGAAGATCGACAAGATGGGCTACAAGGGCGTCGACACCACCGAACTGATCATGGACGGACTGCGCATTCCGGCCAATCGTGTACTCGGTGGGACAACCGGCCGAGGGTTTTACCAAATGATGGACGGCGTCGAGGTCGGCCGCGTCAATGTGGCGGCGCGTGGTTGCGGTGTCGCGCAACGTGCGTTCGAGCTGGGCGTCTCGTATGCCCAGCAACGTCAGACTTTCGGCAAGCCGATCGCCCAGCACCAGGCGATTCAGTTCAAGCTGGCCGAGATGGCTACCAAGGTCGAGGCCGCCCATGCCATGATGGTGAATGCAGCACGCAAAAAGGACTCCGGGGAACGAAACGACCTAGAGGCAGGGATGGCGAAGTACCTCGCCTCCGAGTACTGCAAGGAAGTCGTCGAGGACGCCTTCCGTATCCACGGTGGCTACGGGTTCTCGAAGGAGTACGAGATCGAGCGTCTCTACCGCGAGGCGCCGATGCTGCTCATCGGTGAAGGTACCGCCGAGATCCAGAAAATGATCATCGGTCGGCGACTCCTCGAAGAGTACCGATTGCAGGGCTGATTGCCCCTTTCGAGGGGAAAACGCCGCGAAAAAGATCACACCCTGTCATCGTCTTCAGGCCTCCGACTCGTCTTCTGGCTTGCCCAGTTGCGCCCCGCAACCGCTACCATCGCCGGTAAGCCGCCGTCCCCCTGTTGCCAGCGCGGCATCATCCGCTACGAAGGTCATCCATGCCCCACAGCCAAACCTCTGCATCACGCGACGGCCTCCTCCAGGGACGCCTTGCTCGCGGAGCATCGCCGTGGCTTCTGCCGACCGTCGCCACCGCGGCGCTCAGCCTCGCCCGGGCCCGCAAGTCCGGCCGCTGGGCCGCCGTCGCCGTGCCCACCACCGCGCTCGCGGCGGGCATGCTGTGGTTCTTCCGCGATCCCGAGCGCGAGATCACTCAGGGCCGGGTCATCTCCCCGGCCGACGGAGTGGTGCAGAGCATCATGCCGTGGAAGGACGGACGTACTCGCGTCGCGATCTTCATGAGCCCGCTCAACGTCCACGTGAACCGCGCGCCCCTCGCGGGCACGGTGACGTCGGTCGAGCACATCCCCGGCGGGTTCGTTCCGGCGTTCAACAAGGAGAGCGAGAACAACGAGCGCGTTGTCTGGCACTTCGACACGAGCTCGGTGACATCGAGATGGTGCAGATCGCCGGCGCGGTCGCGCGTCGCATCGTCCCGTACGTGCCGCAGGGCACGAAGGTCGAGCAGGGCGAGCGCATCGGCCTGATCCGCTTCGGTTCGCGCGTCGACATCTACCTTCCCGAAGGCGTCGAGGCCGATGTCGAGGTCGGCCAGGTCACCACCGCGGGGGTGACTCGCATTGACCGTGACTGATTCCGAGACACAGGCCGGCTGGGTGCCCGAGGCCGAGGAGGAGACCGACGCCGAGGACATGCCGCTCTCCCTGCGGCTGTCGATAGCGGACACGCTCACCCTCGGCAACGCGACCTGCGGATTCATGGCGGTGTACTTCACCACCACCGGAATCCTCATCCCGCACCTCCAGGGCAGCCAGGAGACCGGCATGGCGCGGCACAGCGCCGCGACCGCCGTGATCCTGATGCTCCTCGCGGCGATCTTCGACCTCTGCGACGGGCTCGTGGCGCGCAAGCTGCGCAGCTCGCCGATGGGCGCGGAGCTGGACAACCTCTCCGACCTGATCAGCTTCGGGCTCGCCCCGGCCTATTTCGTGCTGGTGTACGGAATGGTCGCGGACGACGCCCACCAGCGGGTTTCGGCGCTGGCAGCGATCGTGGTGCTGCTGGCGGTGGTCCTGCGGCTCGCCAGATTCTCCTGCGTGACGATGAAGGACGGCATGTTCCAGGGCATGCCGAGCCCCTTCGGCGCGCTGACGGTCGTCTCGATCGTGCTGCTGGAGCTCCCCTTCATCCCCACGCTGCTCGCCATCGTCGGCGTCGCGTGGCTGATGGTGAGCCGGGTCGAGTACCCGAAGCCGCGGGGCGTCCTCGCGGTGGCGATGCTCGCCTGGATCGTGGGCGCGATGGGTCTGCTGGCGGCCTGGGCGTTCGACGCCCCGGGCGGCCAGGTCCTGCTGGCGACCGGCTGCGCGCTCCAGGTGGTCCTGGGCGCGGTGATCCCGCTCTTCGCGACGGCGCGGCGTGTGAACACGTTCCGCGACAACCGCCGCGTGGCGCGTGCGGCGCAGCTGCCGTAGGCGTGACCGTACGTAGCGAGGGTCCCGGAGCACATGCCTCCGGGGCCCTCGGCCGTTTCCCGCCGGCGGGGCCGTCAGCCGCCCGTGGTGTAGCTCCGGGCGGCCTGGGACGCCTCCGCCTCGCGGACCACCTTCGTGCCGCCGGTCGCGTTCTTGTCCGGCTGGAGGATGACCGTCTCGCGCGAGGAGGGCGCCTTCGGGTCGGTGAAGTCGTGGGTGGTGCCGAAGCCGGAGTCGTAGGCGTCGATCGTCAGCAGGGCCTTGCCGACGCCCTCCCGGGTCAGGTCCTTGGACGCGCACGCCTTCTTCAGCGCCTCGCCGAAGGCCGAGGCCGCCGTCCAGCCGGCCACCACGCCGTTGTCCAGGGCGTCGGACGGGTACGCCGCCCTGTAGTCCGCCACGAGCTCCTCGGCGTCCGGCGTGTCCGTGCCGATCGGCTCGCTGGGCGAGGCCACGTAGTAGCTCTTCTCCAGCGCGGGGCCGGCCTGGGTCGCGAGCAGTTGCGGGGAGAACGCCGAGTTGTTGCCGATGATCGGCGCCCGGAGCCCGACCGCCGCCGCGACCCCGACGAACGAGGCGGCCTGGCGCGGTCCCGCACTGATGACGACGCCCTTGACCCCGGCCTTCTTGAGCGCCGCGACCTGGGCCGTCATGTCGTTGTCGGTCGGCTTGATCTTCTGCTCGACGATCGTGAGCCCGGCCTGTTCCGCCGCGTACTCCGACCCGGCGAGCGCGTTCTCGCCGTAGTCGCCCTCGAAGTAGACGTGGCCGATCCGGTCGCCCTTCCTGACGCCCTTGTCCCGCATCAGGAAGTCGATCGCGTTGATCGTCTCGACGTCGTACGTGTTGCCGATGACGCGGACGTACGGACTGCCGAGCAGCGAGGCGGACCAGGCCTGCGGGATGACGAGGCCCTTGTCCTGGCCGTCGATGCGCTGCTTGACCGCGGCGACGAAGGGCGAGCCGATGAACTGGGCGAAGCCGAGGACCTGCGGCGACAGCTCGGTGTAGCCGGAGACGGCCTTCTGCGGGTCGTAGCCGTGGTCGCGGACCGTGAGCTCGATCTTCCGGCCGCAGATGCCGCCGTCGGCGTTGGTCTTCTTCACGTACAGCTGCTGGGCCTGGGTGACGCTCTTGCCGAGCGAGGCGTAGACGCCGGTCATGTCGGTCAGCGCACCGAGCTTGATCGTCTTGTCCGTGACGCCCTGGCCGGTCCTGACCCCGCCGGCGTCCGCCTTGTCGCCGCCCTTGCCGCCTTCCTTCGCCTTCGAGCTGCACCCGGCCGCCGTCAGCGCGAGCAGCGCGGCGAGCGTGGCGGCAGTGGTCCTGGTGACCTGCTTGCGCGTGGTCATCGTTACTCCCCTGGGGTTGTTGTCTTGCGCCGGAGGGCCGGCCGCACCAGGCCGCCCGGCAGGAAGAGCACCACCGCGACAACGGCGGCGCCGTAGAGGTACCGGGACGCCTCACCCGGAGCGACCCCGCCCGTACCGGGGGCGGAGACCAGGGGCAGGGCGTCGCTGTACCGGGTGAGGAGCTGGGGCAGCAGGGAGACGAAGACGGCTCCCACCACCGCTCCCGCGACCGAGCCGAGACCGCCGATGACGATCATGGCCAGATATTCGAGGGACAGGATCATGCCGAAGTACTCCGGCACGGTCCGCTGGAAGACCAGCGCGAGCAGGACGCCCGCCAGGCCCGCGTACATGGAGGAGAGGACGAAGACCCCGGCCCGGTAGCGGGCGACGGGCACCCCCATGACCCCGGCGGCGATGCGGTGGTCGCGGATGGCGTTCATGGCCCGTCCGGGGCGCCCGCGCAGCACGCCACGGGCGAACGGGCGCAGCCCGCCAGGGCGAGCAGCGCGACGTACCAGAGCTTCTCGGCGCTGCCGAAGGGCACGGCGGCCACCATCAGCTCGCTCTCGTCGAAGGTGATCCCGAAGAGGCTGAGCGGGGGGACGTCGCGGCCGTTGAAGCCGCCGGTCAGGTCGTGGGCGTTGAAGAGGACGTGCTGGCCGATGAAGATGAGCGCGAGCGTGGCGATGCCGAGGTACGCGCCCTGGAGTCGTCCGGAGATGGGGCTGAAGAGGCCGCCCGCGACCCCGGCCAGTGCCACCGCGAGGACGGCGGCGAGCCAGCTGGGGAGGTTCAGGCCGGTGAGGCCGCCTGCGGAGTCCCCGGCGAGGACGCAGTAGCCGTACGCGCCGACGGCGAGGAAGAAGGCGTGACCCATGGAGAGCTGGCCGGTGGCGCCGGTGAGGAGGTTGAGGCCGATGGCGCCGATGGCGGCGGCCATCGCGAAGAGTCCCGCCTGGAGCCAGAACCGGTCGAGGTAGAAGGGCAGCGCGAGGAGCAGGACCGCTCCGGCGGTCCACAGCGCCGGGCGGCGGATCCGCTTGGTCGGGTCAAACACGGGCCAGCTCCTTCGTACCGAAGAGACCGGCCGGGCGGACCAGCAGGACCGCGACCATGACGAGGTACGGAGCCAGGTCGCCGATGCCGCGCCCGAGGAAGGTGAGGTCGCTCTGGTAGCCGGTGGCGAGCGACTCGGTGATGCCGACGAGGAAGCCGCCGACGAGGGCGCCGGTGGTGGAGTCGAGGCCGCCGAGGATCGCGGCGGGGAACGCCTTCATCGCGGCGAGCGAGGTGGAGCGTTCGAGACCCGGTGTCGGGAAGACGGTCAGGAAGAGCGCCGCGACGGCGGCGAGTCCGCCCGCCACGGCCCAGGCGCCGAGGGAGACCCTGCCCAGGCGTACGCCCATCAGCGCGGCGGTCTCGGAGTTCTCGGCGGCGGCACGCATCGCCACGCCCCAGGAGGTGAGGCGGAAGGCGAGCAGGAAGGCCGTGATGAGCAGGGCGGCGGCGACGAACGCGGCGATCCGGGTGTGCGCCACGGTCACCCCGCCGAAGGTGAGCACCGCGTCGCCCCAGGGGTCGCCCAGGGCGAGCACGTCGGTGCCGATGCGCCGGGTGAGTTCGGTCGTGAGGAGGATGTCGACGCCGATGGTGACGATGGCCAGCACGCTGTGGTTGGAGCCCCGGTAGCGGCGCATCACCAGGAACTCGACCCCGGCTCCGACGGCGGCGGCACCGCCGATCCCGGCGAGCAGGGCGAGCCAGAAGCCGATGTCGTCGTGCAGGACGGCGGTGACGTAGCCGCCGGCGAGCAGCAGCGAGGCGTGGGCGAAGTTGACGACCTCGGTGGCGCGGAAGATCACGACGAAGCCGAGGGCGATCAGGGCGTAGACGGAACCGATCGAGATCCCGTTGAGGAGGAGCTCGGCGAAGGTGGTCATGAAGCGGCCTCCTCTCCCAGGTAGGCGCGGACGACGGCGGGGTCGGACTGGACGGAGGCGGGCGTCCCGTCGGCGATCAGCCGTCCGAAGTCGAGGACGGTCACGGTGTCGGCGAGCCGCATCACCACCCCCATGTCGTGCTCCACCAGCACGATGGAGATGCCGAGGCTGTCCCGTACGCCCGCGACGACGGCGGCGGTGGCCCGGCGCTCGTCGGCGGTCATTCCGGCGACCGGTTCGTCGAGGAGCAGGATCCTGGGCTCCATGCACAGGGCTCGGGCGAGCTCGGCGAGTTTCTGCTGCCCGTACGGGAGGGTCCCGGCGGGGCGGGCGAGCTGGTCCTCCAGTCCCACGAACGCGGCGATCTCCCGGACGCGTTCGCGGTGCCGGGCCTCCTCCCGTACGGCGGAGGGGAGCCGCAGCCCGGCGGCGACGAACCCGGTGCGGGTGAGCCGGTGACGGCCGAGCATCAGGCTGTCCTCGACGGAGCGCCGGGCGGCAGGGCGAGGTTCTGGAAGGTGCGGGCGACGCCGAGGTCCGCGATGCGTGGGGCGCGAGGCCGGTCAGCTCCCGACCGCCGAAGCGGACACTGCCGGAGGTGGCCCGGTACACGCCGGAGAGGACGTTGAAGCAGGTGGACTTGCCGGCTCCGTTGGGTCCGATGACGGCGTGCACGGTTCCCGGCCGTACGGTGAAACCGACCGCGTCCAGTGCGGTGAGACCGGCGAACCGCACGGTCAGGTCCTGCACTTCCAGCGTCGCCGCCCCGGCTCCGGCGGTCATCGGCCCTCCCCCCAGACGCTGAGGGTGCGGTGGGCCGCCACGGCCCGGGAGGCGTCGGCCGCGGCCGCCTCGTCGACGACGCCGAGGTAGCGACGGCGTACCTCGTCGGAGGCGGCGAGTTCACCGGCGGGCCCCGACAGCACGACCTCGCCCACGTCGAGGACGTACGCGTGCGAGGCGAGGCGCAGCGCGATGGCGGCGTTCTGTTCGACGAGCAGTACGGCCGTGCCCTGCGCGTTGATCTCGGTGATCGTCTCGGCGATCCGCTGTGCCATCAGCGGGGCGAGGCCGAGCGCGGCTCGTCGAGCAGCAGCAGCTTCGGTCCGGCCATCAGCGCCCTGGCGACCGCGAGCATCTGCTGCTCGCCGCCGGAGAGCAGTCCGGCGCGCTGCTGCCCGGCGCGTTCGGCCAGGACCGGGAAGAGCTCGTGGACGCGCCGCAGCGCGGCGGCCTGGGCGGCGCGGTTGCCGGTGGAGCCGAGTGCGCCCGCGCGCAGGTTGTCGGCGACGTCATCCGCGCGAAGACCTGGCGCCCTTCCGGCACTTGGCAGAGCCCCGCGGCCACCACCCGGTCGGGGGGCAGACCGGTCAGCGGCCGGCCGCCGAAGGCGACCGTGCCCGCGGTGACCGCTCCGCCGTGGAACGACAGCGTGCGCGAGATGGCGCGCAGGAGCGTGGACTTGCCCGCTCCGTTGCTGCCCAGTACGGCGACCACGGCCCCTTCGGGCAGCGTGAGCGACACCTGTCGCAGCGCCCTCACGGGTCCGTATCCCGCCGACAGATCCCGTATTTCCAATGTGGCGCCGGCCATGGCACCCCTTCCTCGGGCCGTTCGGTGGCGCTCACCTCAGCACCGGCCGCGTCCGCCGTCCACGGGTGGCGGCCGAACCGCTGCCGGTGACCAGTCACACGTACGACCGGTTGTGCACGCGCACAACACCGCGTGTCAGGGGCTGTCGGGGAGAGCCCGGCTCATGGCACGCTCTCGCCCCATGGGAGGCCGCAGAGCACGGACGGGGCACGACTGGGCGGTACTGACCGAGGCATGTACGGCGCTGCTCGACCGGCTGCCGGAACTGGTGGATCAGCACATGCGCGAGCTGCACGCGCACTCGCCGCTGTACGCGCAGGTCCTGTCGCAGGACCAGCACTGGCAGGAGACCGAGCAGGCCATGCGGATCGGGATCGAGGCGATCTCCGCCCCGAAGTCGCAGCCGCGCCGCGATCTGGAGTACGCGGAGTGGACGGGCCGGCGCCGGGCCCAGCAGGGCTTTCCGCTGGAGCTGCTGGTGCACTCCTACCGGCAGGCGGGCTATCTGATCTGGGACGCGCTGCTGGAGAGCGCGGAAGGGAGCGGTCCGGAGAAGCTCACGGTGCTGATGCGGGCCGCGTCGACGGTGTTCACGGCGGTGGACGCGGAGACCGCGACCGCGTCGGAGGCCTACCGGGCGACCGAGGCCGAGCTGCGTCACCGTACGGACGAACGGCTGCAGGCGCTCCTCGACGCGCTGTTGGAGGGCAAGGAATCACCAGGGCTGGCGGCCCGCGCGGCGGCCGGTCTCGACCTGCCGGAGCAGGGGCGGTACGCGGTGGTGGTGCTGCGGCTGGAGCGGCGGGACGGGCGGGAGCCGTTTCACCGGCGCATCCAGGGGACCGGGATGCGGTTCATCTGGCGGATGCGTACGGACTGCGAGGTGGGCGTGGTCTCGCTGGGCGAGGACACCACGCTGGCCGCCCTGTCGGAGCTGCTCGCCGCGCGCTGCCCCGGGCCGGGCGGCATCAGTCCGGTGGTGGAAGGTCTCGCCGGGCTGGGCGAGGCCCGGCGGCTGGCGGATCTGGCGCTGCGGACGTGCGCGCCGGACGCGACCGGGATCGTACGGCTGGACGAGCGGATGCCGACGGCCCTGGTGGTCAGTCAGCCGGAGCTGGCGGGGCGGCTGGTGGCGGACGTGTTCGGCACGCTGCTGGAACTGGACGCGGCGGACCGGGTGGTGCTGCTGGAGACGCTGGACGCGTGGCTGTCGTGCGAGGGGTCGGCGGGGCGGACGGCGGCGCGGCTGTACTGCCACCGCAACACGGTGTTCAACCGGCTGCGCAGACTTGAACAGCTGACGTCCCGCTCGCTGTCCCGGCCGCGGGACCTGATCGAGATGACACTGGCGCTGGACGCGTTCCGGCTGTCCGGGGCGTGAAGCGGACGGCGCGGGCGGGCCGTCCGTGAACCGCCGGCCCGCGGCGCGTGCCTCCTCCTGCTACGACAGCGTGTCCGCGACCACGGATGCCGCTTCCGCGATCAGTTCGTTGTCGTAGTCGGCGTCTTCTTCACCGCGGTTCGACATGATGGCCACGACGATGGGGGCGGTGCCGGGGGGCCACACCACGGCGATGTCGTTGCGGGTGCCGTAGGCGCCGCCGGCTCCGGTCTTGTCGCCGACCACCCAGCCCTCGGGCATCCCGGCCCTGATGAGCTCGGATCCGGTGGTGCTGGTCCGCAGCCACTTCGTGAGCTGCGCGCGTTCCCCCTTGCCGAGGACGTCTCCGAGAACGAACGCGCGCAGGTCGCCGGCCAGCGCCCGCGGCGTGCTCGTGTCACGCGTGGCGCCCGGAGCCCACTGGTTCAGCTCCGGCTCGCGGCGCTCCATCCGGGTGACGTCGTCGCCGATCCCCTCGAGTACGGCGTCCAGGCCGTGGGGGCCGCCCAGTTGGTCCAGGAGCAGGTTGGCCGCGGTGTTGTCGCTGAAGCGGACGGCGGCGTCGCACAGCGCGCGCAGGGTCATCCCGGTCCCGACGTGCTTCCCGGTCACGGGAGAGTGGGCGGCCAGATCGTCCCTGGAGTACGTGATCACCCGGTCCAGGCCGCTCAGGGAGTACTTGCGCAGTACGGCGCCGGCGGCCAGCGCCTTGAACGTGGAGGCGTAGGCGAACCGCTCTCCGTCGTTGTAGGCCATCTCGCGCCCGGTGCCGGTGTCGACGGCGTAGACGCCCAGTCGTGCGTCGAACTTGCGCTCAAGTTCCTTGAAGTCGCGGGTGAACGGCTTCGCGTCCGCGCCCGGCCCCGGGCTCGCGGCCGCACCCGGCCCCGTCGTCTTCGCGGGCGGGGACGACGGGGCCGGCGAGTCGCCCCGGCCGCAGGCCACGAGCGGGACGAGGGCGAGCGTGGCGAGGGCACCGAGAACGGCGCGCCGGGCACGGGTGTGCTGCATGGTCCAGAACCTCCGGGTCGCCCCGCACACGGGGCGCGTAGGGGATGGAGCGGCACGGCCCCATCCCGGTGCGTGGTCATGAGTGCCGGGACCACCCTCGTCCTCGGACGACCATGCGGTCCAATACGCTCCCGCACGGTTCCATGCCGATCTGGCATAGAGTTGCGGGCTGTGGATCTGGTGGGAGCGTGTCGCGCGTTTGTCAGTGTCAGCGAGCACGGCGGTTTCACCGTCGGAGCGGCCGCGGCCCGGATGTCCCAGTCGGTGGCCAGCCGCCGTGTCGCCGCCCTGGAAGAGCGCTTCGACGAGCAGTTGTTCGAGCGCACGTCGCGGCGGGCCGTCCTCACCCCCTTCGGCCGGGACATGTTGCCGGAGGCCAGCAGCTCGTGCAGGCGGCCGATGTGCTGCTGCACGAGGCGGGAGCCGCCAAGCGCAAGCCGTGGCGGCTCGCGGTGCCCGGCATCTGCCCCACCGCCGGTCTGGCCCGCCTCGTCGCCGAGGCACGGGGGCACGGTGTCACGCTCGACCTCCGTGTGGCGGCGCCCGCGCAGCGCACGGAGCTCGTCCACGCGCAGCAGGTGCGTGCCGCCTTGCTCGCGGTGCCCGCGGACGAGGCGACGTGGTCCGTGCCGCTCGGGCTCGCCGGCGTCCAGGACCCCGGCGTGAAGCGCGTCTATCTGGAGACGCTGCGGATCGGGCGGGCCTCCCCCGGCCCGCCCGCCGTCGTCCGGATCCAGCCGGAGGACGACGTGCCGCACATCCGTGACCCGCTGACGCGGCTGCGCGACGCGGTGGGCCTGCGGCCCGCACAGCTCGTCGCGGCGGCCGACCTGACGAGCGCCGCGGCGGAAGTCCTCTGCACACACGACCTGTTGCTGTGCTCCCCCGCACAGGCCGGGGAACTCGCCCTGAACTGGCGGCCCATCGGGGAGATCACGCTCGGCCGGGGGTTCGCCCTGGCCGTCGCCGCGGGTGGCAATCCCCAGCACGTCGAGGCGCGCCTGGGCGACGCCATCGCCCGCTGCCTCGGCGCGGGCACCGCGGGAGGGGCGGCGGCGTGAGCACCGAGGCACTGCTTCACGGCATGCGACGGCAGCTGCACGACGGCGGGCTGCACGGCTGCCTGCTCGTACGGGACCTGCACACGGGAGAAGAGCTGGGGATCGAGCCGGACACCCAGCTGCCCTCCGCTTCGCTGGTCAAGGTCCCGCTCGCGCTGGCGACGGCGGAGCGCATCCGGCGGGGCGAGCTGGACGGGGCGACGATGCTCGACGTGCGGCCCGGACGGATCACCACGCCCGGTCCCACCGGGCTGAGCCGGTTCCGCCACCCCACCCGGATCGCGGGGGCGCGACCTGCTCTACCTGAGCACCTGCGTGAGCGACGGAACGGCCGCCGACGCGCTGTTCGGCCTCACTCCGCCCGACCGGGTTGCCGGCGTCCTCCACGAGCTCGGCCTGCGCGGCATCACCGTCCGGCACAGCATGCGTGAGCTGTCCGACACCCCCGTGGAACGCTTCGACGCCGACCAGGCCCATCTCGCCCACGCCCTCGCCATCGACGCCGGCACCAGCGGCCGCGGCCACCGGGTGCCGCAGCTCGACACCACCCGCGCCAACACCGGCAGCGCACGCGCCTGGGTCGAACTGCTCCAGGCCCTGTGGACACCGTCGGCGGTCCCCCCGGAAACGGCCGGGCGCGTGCGCGGTCTCATGGCCCACAACCTGCTCCGGCACCGGCTCGCCCCGGACTTCAGCTCCGACGCCACCACGTGGTCCTCCAAGACCGGCACCCTCCTCAACCTCCGCCACGAAGTCGGTGTCGTCGAGCACTCCGACGGTCAGGCCTTCGCCGTCGCCGTCCTTACCGAGTCGCTCGTTCCGGCGAGCACCCAGCCGGGCGCCGACGCCCTCATGGCGCAGGTCGCCCGCGGACTGCGCGACCACCTCCGGCAGCTCTAGCCGGCATTCCGCCGGCATTCCGGACCGGAGCTTCTTCGCCGGCGACGCCGTACGCCGCCCGCCGGGGCCTCCCGTGCGGCACGGCAGGCGCCGCACGGGAGGCCCCGCACATCACCCGGACCGCCGATGCCCGAAGCCGGGGGTCCTGACCCCGGCGGCCAGGCGGTCCCGGGAGCAGAGCCCCGGGACCAGGGGCCGTCAGCTCAGGAAGTCGCGGGCGATGTTCTCCGCCACGCGTTCCAGCAGCGGGCCCGCCTCCGCCATGGAGCGGGCCGGGTCCGGCTCCAGGTCGGCCAGGGCGTACGCACGGCGGATGCCCGCCGCGCCGAGGGCCTCCGGGGGGAGGGCCAGACGGCCGCAGACCGCGATGACCTCGACGTTCTTGGCGCGTGCCGCCGCCGCCACACCCGCCGGCGCCTTGCCGTGCAGGGTCTGCGCGTCGAGGGAGCCCTCGCCGGTGATGACCAGGGTCGCCCGTTCCAGGGCGGGGGCGAAGCCCAGGACGGTCGAGCATGACCTCGATGGCCGGGCCGGAAGCTCGCGCCGAGGGCGATCAGCGCGCCGTAGCCGATGCCGCCGGCCGCGCCCGCGCCGGGCGAGTCCTCGTGCTCCGGGCCGAGTACGGACGCGTAGTGCGCGAGGGCCGCGTCGAGGGTGGCCACGTCCTCCTCGGTGGCGCCCTTCTGCGGTCCGTACACCGCTGCCGCGCCCTTCGGGCCGGTCAGCGGGTTGTCGACGTCGCTGGCGAGGACGAGGTCCACGTCGGCGAGACGCGGGTCCAGGCCGACAGGTCGGCTGTCGCGAGGTCGCGCAGGCCACCGCCGCCGGGGCCGACGGGCTCGCCCGCCGCGTCCAGGAAGCGCGCGCCGAGCGCGGCCAGCATGCCCGCGCCGCCGTCGGTGGTGGCGCTGCCGCCGACGCCGAAGACGATCGTGCGGGCGCCCGCGTCGAGTGCGGCGCGCAGCAGTTCGCCGGAGCCGTACGTCGTCGCGGTGAGCGGTGCGAACACGCCCTCGGGGAGGTGCTGGAGGCCCGAGGCCTCCGCCATTTCGACCACGGCGGTGCCGTCGCGCAGCGCGAACGCCGCCGTGAGCTGTTCGCCGAGCGGTCCGGTGACCCGTACCTCCCGGCGCTCGAATCCGGCCGCCACCGCCGCGGCCACCGTGCCGTCGCCGCCGTCGGCGACGGGCAGGGCCTCGACGACAACGTCGGGGACAACCCGCCGCAGCCCGGCCGTCACCCGCTCCGCGACCTGCACGGCCGTGAGCGAGCCCTTGAACTTGTCCGCCGCGACGAGCACGCCGGCGGTCTCAGTTACTGCTCCGTCCGTCACCTTGCTATCCCTTGCTTTCGAACAGGCAGTCGCGCCGCCCCGACCCTATCCGCAGGAAGGGTCCCGTGCCCATGGGCACCCGTCACGGCCCGGCCTCCCGTACGGCGCGTCAACCTGATTTGTCATCTTTTGGCGCTCATAGTGGTGCGTCATGCGCAGCGAAACGGTCGAACGGTCTTCACCCGGACGGCGGCGACTCCGGCCGTCAGGGGCGCCGCCAGGAGGCCGCCCGCGTGCGCGCACGGCGCTTCGCTCCGCGTTCCGCCCTTCTCGCATACCGGTGAAATACCCATAAATACCCCATGTTCGACCACGGGAAGTGGGTAGAGCCGACGCATGACGCCACACCGCACGCACACCGCCGACCGGATTCTCGGCGGCTGGCTGGGCCGAATCGCCGGCAACATGCTCGGCAAGCCCGTGGAGCGCGGCGACTACTGGACGCGAGCACGCATCGACCGCTACCTGCGGCTCACCGGCGCGCTCCCCCTCACCGACTACCTCGCCCGAACCCCCGCCGGCCGCGGCGGTTTCGAACTGCGCCCGGAATGGCCGCACTGCGTACGCGGCAGGATCAGCGGCAGCCCGGCGACGACGACGTCGACTACGCGATCCTCGGGCTGCACCTCCTGGAGACCCACGGTTTCGCGTTCACCACCGAGGAGGTCGGTGAGCTGTGGCTGCTGCGGCTGCCGTATCTGCAGACCTTCACCGCCGAGCGGGCGGCGTACCGCAATCTCGCGAACGGCCTCAGGCCGCCGCTGACGGCCACCTACGAGAATCCGTACCAGGAGTGGATCGGCGCCCTCATCCGCGCCGACATCTTCGGCTGGACCAACCCCGGCGACCCGAACCGGGCGGCCGCGCTCGCCCGCCGCGACGCCGTGCTCTCGCACACCGGCAACGGCGTGTACGGCGCGATGTGGGCGGCGGCGCTGATCGCCGCCGCGTTCACCGCGCCGGGGCCGCGCGCCGCGCTGGAGGCTGGCGCTGGAGCGCGTGCCCGCGAGCAGCCGTCTCGCCCGTACGGTCCGTCACACCGCCGCCCTGCACGCGGCCGGAGTGGCCTGGGAGGACACGCTCGCCGAGATGGAGGAGGAGACCGGCTGCCTCGGCTGGATCCACGCCGTCCCGAACGCCGCCGTCATCACGGCCGGACTGCTGTACGGCGACGGCGACTTCACCCGGACCGTCACGCTCACCGTGCGCGGCGGCCTGGACACCGACTCCAACGGCGCGACGGCGGGCTCGGTGGCCGGGGTGCTGTGCGGGGCGGCCGGGATCGGGCCGCAGTGGACCCGGCCGCTGGAGGACACGGTGCGCAGTGCGGTGTTCGGCTTCGACGGGGTGCGGATCAGCGAACTGGCGGACCGTACGGCCCGACTGGCGCTCGGCTGAATCGGGCCTGTCCGCCAACGCCGGTGCCCTCTACGGTCTGTTGCCTCGGCGCCTTCACCCGGTGTTGCACCGGAGTGCACCGAGTGGTCCACAACGCGGCCTAGCGTGCCCGGCATTGCCCGCTCCTCCACTCCTCCACTCCTTCTTCCGCACCAGCCCGCTCCAGCCCGCTTCAGTCCTCGACGAGACCCGGAGAGCCTCATGCGTCCATTCGTTGGCGGAGTCCTGACTGCCCTCGCCGCCGGGGCCCTCGTGGCCCAGGGCACCCTCACGGCCGGCGCGGCGGAGCCCTCCGCGTCCGCGGCGACGGACCGGCCGGCCAAGGCGAGGCACCTGCCCGCCGAGATAAGGGGCGGCGCCTGGAAGGCCGGACACGTGCAGGGCGTGGCGGTGGACCGCCGCAAGGGATTCATGTACTTCTCCTTCACCAACCTCCTCGTCAAGACCGATCTGCGCGGCGATCCGGTGGGCTCCGTGTCCGGGTTCACCGGGCACCTCGGCGACCTGGACTTCAACGAGAGGGACGGCCGGGTCTACGGCTCGCTGGAGTACAAGGCGGCGAAGGCCTTCTACATCGCGGTCCTCGACGTGGACCGGATCAACCGCATGGGCATGGACGCGCACACCAGTGACGTCGTGTCGACGGTCCACCTCCAGGAGGTCGTGGACGACTACACGGCCGACATGGACGGCGACGGGAAGTTCGACGGCGACACCGCGAACACCCCCGACCACCGGTACGGCTGCAGCGGGATCGACGGAGTGGCCTTCGGGCCCGAACTGGACCGGGGCGGCCGGGCCAAGTCCGGCAAGCACGTCCTGACCGTCGCGTACGGCATCTACTCGAACGTCAAGCGGCAGGACAACGACCACCAGGTCCTGCTCCAGTACGACGTGAGCAAGTGGCGCACGTACGAGCGCCCGCTGCCCGAGAGCGCCCCGCACACCAGTGGCCCCCCGCGCGTCGACGGCAAGTACTTCGTGCGCACCGGCAACACCCGGTACGGCGTGCAGAACCTGGAGTACGACGCGCACACGGGCAACTGGCTGATGGCCGTCTACAAGGGCGCGAAGCCGCAGTTCCCGAACTACTCGCTCTTCGTCGCCGACGGTTCGAAGCGGCCGTCCTACGGAAGGGTCACCGGCCAGCCGGAGCCCACGAACGGCTGGCACCTGCCGCTGCTCCGCCGGGGGCTGCACCACGAGTCCTCCGGCGTCTACGGCTGGGAGTCCAGTGGCCAGTACGGCCTGGTCTCGCTCGGCGACGGCCGCTTCTACCTCACCGAGGCGGGCACGGTGGTGGAGGACGGCGTGACGAAGCAGACGGCCCGGGCGGTCCTGCACCGGTGGACGGGCCGGCCCCCGACCCCCTTCACGCCGATCGCCGGCCGGACCGCGGGGCAGGACCGGGCCGCAGGGCGGGGCGAGTCCTAGAACAACTGGTCCTCGGCTCCCGTCCCGCCCGCCTCGAACGCCAGCAGCCTGCGCTTGCGGTCCAGGCCGCCGCCGTAGCCGGTGAGACTGCCCGAGGCACGACGACGCGGTGGCACGGGACGACGATGCCGACCGGGTTCCTGCCGTTGGCGAGGCCGACCGCGCGGGAGGCGGCCGGGTTGCCGAGGCGCTCGGCCAGTTCGCCGTACGTCCAGGTCTCGCCGTACGGGATCTGCTGGAGCTGGGCCCAGACGCCGCGCTGGAACGGCGTGCCGTCCAGGGTCAGCTCCAGATCGAACTCCTTCAGCTCGCCCGCGAAGTAGGCGTCGAGCTGACGGACGGTTTCCCCGAGGACCCCCTGGCTCCGGTCGCCGAAGGACTCCTCCGGCGGCCGGTGGCGCTGTCCGGTCATGTAGAGCCCCGACAGCCTGCCGCCGGTGGCGACCAGCGTCAGTGGGCCGTACGGGCTGTCGACAACGCGGTGCTGCTTCATGGCCGTGCTCCTCATACCGGGAGGTTGTTGATGGGATGGCCGTCGGTGGCCCACAGGTACTGGACGGCGTACGCCCGCCACGGCCGCCAGGCGGCCGCCCGCGCCGTGAACGCCGCCGGTGTGGACGGCAGGCCCAGCTCCTGAGCGGCCCGCCGGATCCCGAGGTCGGTGGGCAGGAACGCGTCGGGGTCTCCGAGCGCGCGCATCGCGATCACCTCGACCGTCCAGGGCCCGAAGCCGGGCAGCGCCTTGAGCTGGGCGCGGGCCTGCTCCCAGTCGCTGTCGATGCCGAGCTTCAGCGTGCCGTCGGCGAGCGAGGAGACCAGCGTCGTCAGGGTGGTGCGGCGGCTGCGCGGCAGGGCCAGCGACCCGGGGTCGAGACCGGCGAGCGCGGCCGGGTCCGGGAAGAGGCGGGTGAGTCCGCCGGCCGGATCGTCGACCGGGGTGCCGTGCGCGGTGACCAGGCGGGCCGCGTGGGTGCGGGCGGCGGCCGTCGAGACCTGCTGGCCGAGCACCGCGCGTACCGCGAACTCCGCCTCGTCGGTCGTACGCGGTACCCGGCGCCCCGGGGCCTTGTCGACGAGCGGGGCGAGCAGGGGGTCGGTGCGCAGCTGGTCGTCGATGGCGACCGGGTCGGCGTCGAGGTCGAGCAGGCGGCGGCAGCGGCTGATGGCGATGGTCAGGTCACGCAGGTCGGTGAGCGAGAGCAGACAGCCGATGTGGTCGGGGTGCGGGGTGAGGGCCACGATGCCGTGCCCGTACGGGAGGGCGAGCGTGCGCCGGTAGGCGCCGTCGCGCCATTCCTCGACGCCGGGCACGGCGGTCGCGGCGAGGTGGCCGAAGAGGTTGGTGGGGTTGAGCGGGGCACGGAACGGCAGGCGCAGGGAGATCACACCGGGGGTCTGCGGCTGCTTGTGGCCGCGGCTGCGCAGCTCGCCGGGTGAGAGCGCGAAGACCTCGCGGACGGTGTCGTTGAACGTACGTACCGACGAGAACCCGGCGGCGAAGGCGACGTCCGCCATGGGCAGCGGGGTCGTCTCGATGAGCAGGCGGGCGTCTGGGCGCGCTGGGCCCGGGCGAGGGCGAGCGGCCCGGCGCCAGCTCGGCCAGCAGCTGCCGCTCGATCTGGCGGGTGCTGTAGCCGAGCCGGGCGGCGAGCCCCGGCACGCCCTCGCGGTCGACGACGCCGTCGCCGATCAGCGCATCGCGCGGGCGACGGCATCGGCGCGGGCGTTCCACTGCGGGGAGCCGGGGGTGGTGTCCGGCCGGCAGCGCTTGCAGGCCCGGAACCCGGCCTGCTGACAGGCGGCCGCGCTCGGGTAGAAGGTCATGTTCTCGACCTTGGGCGGCACGACCGGACAGCTGGGGCGGCAGTAGATCCGGGTGGTCAGGACCGCGGTGAAGAACCAGCCGTCGAAGCGCGAGTCCTTGGACCGCACGGCGCGTACGCAACGCTCGGTGTCGGTGTGCATGGCTCAAGCATCGGGCACACCGCACGTCGGCGGCTGGCGGGAATCCGACATCAGGGTGCGGCTGCCAGGGCCGTCCCGAACGCCGCGTCCGTCCTCTCGCCGAAGAGGACGGACCCGCACCGCGCGCCGCCTGCGCGACCGGCCCGCCGGCCGCCTCCCGGACCGTACGGACGGCGGTGCGCGCTCCGTCGTCCGCCGGCCGCCCGTGGACACCGGTGGAGGCGGCGGGGAACGTGGCACTCTTCGCCCCCGGACCCCTGCCGCGCGCAGCGGTTCCCGGGCGGGCGTCTCGCCGGGCCGGGCCGGCCGGCTCATGGGGCCTCGGGATGCCGTCTCCTGAAAGTACGGCGCCGGATCGGGCACCGGCGCCCCGCCGGCGGCGTCGAGGCCGGTGACGTGCGGACCGCGGCCGGCGCACGTTCCCTCGCGGACTGCGGGCGTGGAGCTGTGCGTCTTCCGGGCACGCCAGGTGGAATCGCCACGTCCCGGTCAGGTGCGAGAACCCCACGGCTCCTCGCAGGGTCTCGAGTGGGTACTCGTCATGGAGCGGACGGACGACGGCGCCCGGTGGAGCGGGCCGGTCCGACGGCGCCTGCTCAGAGGGAGGAGGGTGAGCCCGCTCCGCACGCCGGGGCCATGAGCGAGAAGTGGACAGCGTCGTCCCTGCCCGCGGGGTTCACGGCGGGCAGGGCGTGTCCGGCGGCCATCCTCGGCAGCATGAACTGCCAGAACGTGGTGACCGAGGAACGGGACAGCCACACCTTGTTGGTTCTGCCGAGGACTTCGAAGCCGGTACTGGCCGCCACCACGATCGAGGCGAGGCAGCTCAGCGGCATCTCCGGCCGGAAGGTTCCCTCGTCCACTGCCCGCGTCAGCAGACGCTGCACGCAGTGCTGCCATTCCTTGCGCAGATCCATGCCGGAGGCCCTGTCCGTTTCGCCGTTGAGCCGGACCCCGGCGCGGACGACCACGTCCTCGCGGAGCAGTACGGCGAAGACGTGCGAGATGTCCGTGAGCGCCTGGAGCGCGTCACCCTCCTCGTGGTGCACCCGCTGCGCGGCTCGGTGCAGGCACCGGGAGGCGCTCCACTCCACCGCGTCGGCCAGTGCCGCCTTGTTCCTGAAGTGGAAGTGCAGAGCGCCGGAGCTCACTCCCGCTCCCGCGCTGATCTCGCTCAGGCAGGCCTGGACGTAACCGTGCCGGTCGAAGAGGTCGGCCGCAGAGCGAATCAGGGCGTTCCGGGTGCGCTCGGACCTTTCCTGTCTGGTCACCCGCGGCTCCCGTCTCTCGACTCGGCTGCGGCAACGGGACGTTCCGCTGCGGTGCGGGGCGAGGTGCGCAGGACCGCTGAAAGGGTTCGGGAAGACTCCATACGCGTATCAAACCAGTATGCCGGTTTTCCTTCCAGCCAGAGAGTCAAGTCCTTTATCGCCGGTGGATCACCGGTGCCCCCTGCGGCCGAAACAGCCCTGTCCCCCAAGGAAGTTGCGGCAGCTTTATCCCGCTATGCGCTAAATCGAAACTGCAGTGATCAGAAAGCTGACGTACATCGAAAGTTTTTGACAAACCAGCTCCCCGGTTTATAAATTGGGAAAGACCGGTCCACTCGTGAGTTCCCATCCTTCAAGCGTGCAGGGGAGCACCAGATGAAGCGGCAGACCACGGACCTTCTGGAACCGCACATACCGCGAGACCCCTACGCCGACCGGCACCCGGTCCAGCGGCAGCCCGACATGCGGCCCCCGCCGCCGGGAACCGCACGGACCGACGCCCTGAAAGTCCTGGTCGTCGAGAGCGACGTCTCCTCCGCCGACTCCCTCATCCAGGGGCTGCGCCGCCACGGGCACTCGGCCGGCAGCGTCGGCACCGGAGCCGAGGCCCTGCGAGCCTACCGAAGTGCCGACCTGCTGCTCCTCGACCTCGATCTGCCGGACCTGGACGGCCTGGAGGTCTGCCGCAGCATCCGCAGCGCCGGGGCGACGCCACTCATCGCCGTAACGGCCCGCGACAGCGAGCTCGACAGGGTGCTGGGGCTCCAGGCGGGAGCGGACGACTACCTGGTCAAGCCCTACGGCTTCCGCGAACTCATGGCCCGTATCGAAGCGGTGATGCGCCGGGCCCGGCCGCAGCAGCCGCTTCAAAGCGTGATCACCCACGGCCAGCTCCGTATTGACGCGGGCACCCGGGAGGTCGCCGTACAAGGCCGGCAGATGGAATTGACCCGCAAGGAATTCGGTCTGCTCCACCTCCTGGCCTCACATCCGGGCACCGTGGTCTCGCGCAGGCAGTTGATGACCCTGGTGTGGGAAGATTCCTGGTCGCGCCCGGGGCGGACCATCGACACACATGTCAGCAGCCTCCGCAACAAACTCGGCTGCAACGACTGGATCATCACGGTCCGGGGAGTCGGATTCCGGCTGGGGCAGCCGTAGGCACTCCCCCTTCCGGCTTTCCGGCCGTTTCCGATGCACAGCTGCACAGCCCGGCGTCGGCGCATGGAGCCCTTCTCAAGCTGACGGCGGTGGGTCATGGCCGGCAGCGGGCTGTACGAAGTGGCGAAACTCCTGGTGGACGGATTCTCGGCCGAGTCACCGCCAGGGCGATTGCAGCGTCGCGTGATCTCGGATCGTTGCAGGTCAGTTGAGTCCGAGGAGGGTCAGGGGGCGTTCGTAGGGGCGGAGGGCGGTGGTGCGGAGTCCTGCGGCGATGTCGGTGTGGCCGGCGGTGCGGAGTCGGCCGAGGGCGAAGCTGCGCAGAGTGGCCATGTTCTCCGGGCTGTGTCCGGTGCGGATCTTTGAGGCGTCTTCGCGGAAGGCCGTGTCTCTGACGAAGTGGAGCCGGTTTTCGATCATCCGGTGCGCTCTCAGGGTTTTCGCGATGCGTTCCGGGGTTGCCCGGCGGCTGGTCAGGTCGGTGATGACGTACACGGTTTCGCGACTCTGCCGGCCGGTCTTGGTATCGGCGCGGTGGCTTCGGACTCCGGCGACCTGGGCGGCGTGGGGGAAATCGACACCGAGGCCGGTGACGGTCGGGGCCTGCACGGCACGAGTCTCCTCGCAGTTCATAGGGGTCCAGCAGGGCGGCGAGACACGTGATTTCGTTCGTCCTGGCCGGGACCCTCAGCTGGGTGACGGTCATGCCGGTGCCGGTCGTCGCGGCCGGCGGGTGGGCGGCCGGGTGGTGTCGTGGCGCGGGCCGCGGGCGCTCCTGCCGTCGAGGGCGAGGGTGCCGGTGCCGGTGCCGGCCGGGTCGTGACCCGGGAGACCGGCCAGGCCGCCGGGACAGGTGTCCTTGATGATCCGGCGGATCGTCGCACCGCTGGGCGCCACCCGTACGGCCCGAGCGGTTGCGGTGCGGGCACCGGGGCGGGCCGGAACATCCTGCGGGACGTCGGCCGCCCACTCCTTGATCGCTGCGGAGTTCCTCGCCCCGCTCGCCACGGCGGAGCAGGCGATCAGCACCGCCACGAAGGGGTGACGCCTTCCGCGCCGGCCCCGCGGACCGGCCGGC
>RHMC01000067.1 GCA_003719395.1 Streptomyces altiplanensis | reverse complement strand
GCAAGCCACACCCGCGTCCAACCCCCCACGGCGCTGGACGCCGAAGGGCCGCGGCCCCGTGAGGGAACCGCGGCCCGCGCGCAGCCCGGCCCGGCCGCGGCCGACCGGCCCGCCGGCCGTCAGGAACCCGGCAGCTTCGGCATGTCCGTGGGAACCCCCTCCGGCAGCGTGCCGCCGGCGGACTTCCTGAAGGAGTCCTTGATCCCGCTGTCCCACTTCACCGTGAGGGTGTCGCCGTCGGCCCCCGGCGTGACCAGCCCGGCCGTACGGTCGGTGTTGCCGTCGGCGCACCTCAGGTCCAGCGTCACCGTGTCCTCCTTGTTGACCTTGCCGGAGCAGACGTGCTCACCCGCGACGGCCGCGTCGGAACCCTGGACGATCAGCGCGACGACCTTGCCGTCGGTCGTCGCGATCCAGGACCCGGTGACGTCCGCCGACGCCCCCGCCCCCGGCCGCCGCCGGACGGCGTGCTGCTCTGCCCGGTGCTGCCGCCCTTGTCCTCGCTCTTGCCGCCGTCCGTGCCGCCGCTGTCACCACTGCAGCCGGTCAGGACGAGGGCGGCAGCGACGGCCGCCGCCGCGACGGTGGTACGTACGTACTCACGCACTCCGGGCTCCCCAGTTTCGTCAGGTCGGAACGCGCCAAGCTACCAGGAGGACTTGCGCACACCGGGGAGGAAACCGGCGTGTGCCTGTTCCCGCACCCGGACCCGCGACAGCCCGAACTTCCTGAGGTGGCCCCGGGGCCGGCCGTCCACACTGTCCCGGTTGCGTACGCGTGTCGGGCTCGCGTCGCGCGGCTGACGGGCCAGCTCCTCCCGCGCCGACCGGCGTTCGGCCTCGCTCGCCCCGGGCCCGCGGAGGATCTCCTTCAGCTCCGCCCGCCGCACGGCGTACCGCTCGACGACGGCCTTGCGCCGCTCATTGCGGGCGATCTTGCTCTTCTTCGCCATCAGACCTTCACCCCCCGCGCGCGATCCGGGCCACGGCCGCCTCGACGCCGATCACGTCGACGGTCTTGACCGCCCTGGCGCTGAGCGTGAGTCGCACATGGCGGCCCTCGCTCGCCAGCCAGTAGCGCTTGCGCTGGATGTTCGGGTCGAAGCGGCGGGAGGTGCGCCGGTGCGAGTGGGAGATGTGGTTGCCGAATCCCGGCACGGCGCCGGTCAGCTGGCAGTGGGCGGACAAGGTGCGATCACTCCTTCTTGAAAATGGGAACCATTTCCATATACTAACCACATGGCACGCAACGAAATCCGCCCGATCGTCAAGCTCAGGTCCACGGCGGGGACCGGCTACACGTACGTGACCCGCAAGAACCGCCGCAACGACCCCGACCGCATGACGCTCCGCAAGTTCGACCCGGTGGTCCGCCGCCACGTCGACTTCCGCGAAGAGCGCTGACCGGCACCACGCGCTGACCGGACCGACCAGACCAGAAGGGGGCATCACGTAATGAAGCCCGGAATCCACCCGCCGTACGGCCCCGTCGTCTTCCGCGACAAGGCCGGCGGCTTCGCCTTCCTCACCCGCTCCACCATGACCGGCGACAAGACGGTGGAGTGGGAGGACGGCCGCACGTACCCCGTCGTCGACGTGGAGATCTCCTCGCAGAGCCATCCCTTCTACACGGGGACGGCGCGCGTACTGGACACCGCCGGACGCGTGGAGCGCTTCGAGCGCCGTTACGGGGCGAGGAAGAGGTGAGCGGGAAGGCATCGAAGCTGCCGGTCGTCATCGTCGGCGGGCTGCACTCCGACGCCCGCAAGGAGGTCGTGGAGCAACTGCTGAGCCGGGTCCCCGGCAGCGTCGCCCTGCACCACGACCTCTCGACCGCGGCCGAAGGGACGGTGCGCCGCACCGTCCGCGACGCCGGGGGCATACGCACGTCCGGCGAAGCGCCGCTGGTCGACGACTGCGCCTGCTGCGCGCTGCGCGAGGACCTCGTGCCCGAGCTGGAGCGGCTGGCCGGCGGCGGGCTCACCCGCCTCGCGGTCGTCGAGCTGTGGGACTCGGTCGAGCCCAAGGCGATGGCCGAGGTCGTCGTCGCGCACGGCGGGGACGTACTCGACCTCACCGCAGTCATGACCGCCGTCGACCCCGCGCTGCTCCTGCCCTACCTCGGCTGCGGCGACGACCTGGCGGAGGCCGGCCTGGCCGCGGCCGCCACCGACCGGCGGACGGTCGCCGACACCTGGGCGCGGCAGCTGGAGTACGCGCCCGTCCTGGCCGTCGTGGACAGCGAGGAGGCGGACGAGCAGGACGAGGCGCTGCTGGCGCAGCTGCACCCGACGGCCCGCCGGGTCCGGGCCGCCTCCGACGAGCCGGCCGAGGCGGCCTTCGCCGGCTTCGACATCGAGGCGGCGGCCGACCGTCAGCACCCGGCGTGCGCGCTGCTTCCGCAGGACGCGGACGACAAGGGCGTCTCCACGCTGGTGTGGCACCGCCACCGCCCCTTCCATCCGGAGCGGCTGTACGCGGCGCTGGAGGACCTGACCTGCGCCGCCGCCCGCAGCCGGGGCCGCTTCTGGCTCGCCGACCGGCCGGACACGCTGATGGCGTGGGACGCGGCGGGCGGAGCGCTGTGCGTGGAGAGCGCGGGGCCGTGGCTGGCGTCGCTGCCGGACGCCGCGTGGGAGATGGTCCCGCCGGTCCGCAGGGCGGCGGCCGCACTCGACTGGCACCCCGAGCACGGGGACTGCTGCCAGCACCTGGTCTTCACGTCCCCCGGGCTCGACCGCGACGGACTCGAGGGGCTCCTCGAATCCTGCTTGCTGACCGACACCGAATACGCGGCGGGGCGTGATGCGTGGAAGCGCCTGCCGTCCGCTTTTGATTCCCTCCTGGAGGCATGATGTCCCGTCCGTTCCGAGGTAATGACCCCCGCAAATCCGCCAGGCCCCGCCCCAATCCGCTGGACGAGGCGGGTATTACGTACATTGACTACAAGGACACCGATCTGCTGCGGAAATTCATTTCGGATCGCGGGAAGATCCGCAGCCGCCGTGTGACAAGGGTCTCGGCCCAGCAGCAGCGGCAGCTGTCACGGGCCGTCAAGAACGCCAGGGAGATGGCCCTTCTGCCGTACTCCTCGCGCTGAGCGGAAGATCTGTAACCGAGGGAACACCCCGCGTGCACGTGCATCTGCCCATGCATCAGCAAGTGAACAAAGCTATGATCCGGGGCAGTTGACATCTGCACTTTCCGGGAGCGACCTGTGCACCACGCGTACAACGGCATGGCGGCCACAGAGCTTCACGGGGTGGTCTGGCAGAAGAGCAGGCGCAGCAACTCGCAGGGCTCCTGCGTGGAGTTCGCCAAATTGCCGGGCGGGAATGTGGCGGTCCGCAATTCGCGCCACCCGGACGGGCCCGCTCTCGTCTACACGCCCGCCGAGATCGAGGCGATGCTGCTCGGCATCAAGGACGGCGAGTTCGACCACCTGACAGCCGGCGGCTGACCGGAAACCACCGGTCGCCGGCCGCCGGCCGCCGGCCGCCGGCCGACCGCCGCGGCGGCCACGGTCTCCGCCGCTACTGCTCGGTTCTCAGGCGGAACAGCGCCCAGACGACCTTGCCGCTCGGTCTCCCGGCGAGCGGGTGCCAGCCCCAGCTGTCGCTGAACGAATCCACCAGGAACAGGCCGCGCCCCGACTCGGCGGAGAAGTCGTCCGTCTCATGCGTCACCGGACTCTCGTCACTGGGGTCGCGCACCGCGCACACCAGGCGCGAGGTCCAGCGCATCAGGTGCAGCCGTACGGGCGGATCCTGCTCGCCCGTACGCGGGACGTCGGCCGGCAGGGCGTGCCGCAGCGCGTTGGTGACGAGTTCGGAGACGACCAGGGCCACGTCGTCGAAGCGCTCGCCGAGCCCCCACTGGGCCAGTGTCGACTTGGTGAACTGCCGTGCACCGCCCACCGCTTCGTACCTGGCGGGCAGTGCGCAGGAGGCCGAGCTGGAGACCGCCCCGGGGTCGATGGGCGGAAGGCCCTGCCTTAAAGGCTCGAACGGCTCGAGCACGGTCGATCCATTCGTCCCCATGCGAGGCACTCCCGGGATTCGCGGTCGTTGCGATACAGCGGTAGCGATGCGGCGGTAGTACGGCGTCAGCACGAAAGAGCATGCAGGTGCGCGCGGACCATGGTTCCGAATGCGTACGGCAGATGCAAGGGCAGATGCACGTGCACGTGCCGGACCTGTCCGGCCCCGTGATGGTTCTTGCGCATTTCTTCCCCTGTCCTCTTTCGGCGCCTTGTGCGGCTCTTGCCGTTTCCGTAATCGAATGAGTACGGGGTGAAGCAATTTGATGGCAGACTGCGCCTCTCGGGGCCCGGGGGGAGGGCTTCCGCTGCTGACTGTCGGACTGGGGAGGGCCGGAGAAGTGACTGCAGGCGAGTCGAGCGGCTCCGTGGTGCGGCGCATCCTGCTGGGGTCCCAGCTCAGGCGGTTGCGCGAGTCGCGTGGTGTCACCCGCGAGGCGGCCGGCTACTCGATCCGAGCGTCCGAATCGAAGATCAGCCGCATGGAGTTGGGACGGGTGAGCTTCAAGGCCAGAGATGTCGAGGACCTGCTGACTCTCTACGGCGTCACGGACGCGGCGGAGCGCGAGTCCCTGCTGAGCCTGGCGCGGGAGGCCAACGTGGCGGGCTGGTGGCACAGTTACGGCGATGTGCTGCCCGGCTGGTTCCAGACGTACATCGGACTGGAGGGCGCCGCCTCCCTCATCCGGATCTACGAAGTCCAGTTCGTGCACGGCCTGTTGCAGACCGAAAGTTACGCCCACGCGGTCGTCTCCCGCGGCATGCCCCACGCGAGCGCCGCCGAGATCGACCGCAGGGTGGCTCTGCGCCTGGAGCGCCAGAAGGTGCTCGTGTCCGAGCGCGCGCCGCACTTCCACGCCGTGCTCGACGAGGCCGCGCTGCGCCGCCCGTACGGCGACCGGGCCGTGATGCGGAACCAGTTGAAGCACCTCATCGAGGTCTCGGAGCAGCCGAACATCACGCTCCAGGTCATGCCGTTCAGCTTCGGCGGCCACGCGGGCGAGAGCGGCGCGTTCGCGATGCTGCGGTTCCCCGAGTCGGACCTCTCGGACCTCGTCTACCTGGAGCAGCTCACCAGTGCGCTCTATCTGGACAAGCACGAGGAAGTCGCCCAGTACGAACGGGTGATGGAGCGGCTCCAGAAGGACAGCCCGAGCCCCGCCGAGACCCGGGACGTGCTCCGTGGTCTGCTCCAACTGACGTGACCCACCAGTAGGATGACGTTCCGACAGGAGTCCGCACCTGCTCACCCTGCAGTAAGGGATCGCATGTCCTTCTTCACCGACCTGGCCCACCAGTACATCGACGGCGAGTGGCGGACCGGCAGCGGCTCGTGGGACATCATCGACTTCAACCCCTACAGCGGGGAGAAGCTCGCCGCGATCACGGTGGCCTCGGTGGACGAGGTCGACGAGGCGTACCTGGCGGCGGAGCGCGCGCAGCCCGCCTGGGCCGCGTCGAGCGCGTACCGCAGGAGGGACGTCCTCGAACGCGCCCTGCGGATCACGGAGGAGCGAGAGGACGAGATAGCCCGGGCGATCACCGACGAGCTCGGCGGCACGCGGCTGAAGGCGTCGTACGAGATCGGCCTCGCCAAGGAGTTCCTGCGCGAGGCGATGCGGACGGCGCTGCGCCCCGGGGCGAGCATCCTGCCCTCGCCCGTGGAGGGCAAGGAGAACCGCGTCCACCGGCTGCCGGTCGGCGTGGTCGGGGTCATAAGCCCCTTCAACTTCCCGTTCCTGGTGACGCTCAAGTCGGTCGCCCCCGCGCTGGCGCTCGGCAACGCGGTCGTGATCAAGCCGAACCAGAACACCCCCGTCGTCGGCGGTGGCCTGATCGCCAGGATCTTCGAGGACGCCGGACTGCCGGCCGGGCTGCTCAACGTGCTGGTCACCGACATCGCGGAGATCGGTGACGCGCTGATAGAGCACCGGGTGCCGAAGGTGATCTCCTTCGCCGGCTCCGACAAGGTGGGGCGGCACGTCGCCTCCGTCGCCGCGAGCCACTTCAAGCGCGCGGTGCTCGAACTGAGCGGCAACAGCGCGCTGGTCGTCCTGGACGACGCGGACATCGACTACGCGGTGGACGCGGCGGTCTTCAGCCGCTTCGTGTACCAGGGGCAGGTCTGCATGGCCGCCAACCGCATCCTGGTGGACCGGTCGGTCGAGGCGGAGTTCACGGAGAAGTTCGTCGCGAAGGTGCGGTCCCTGGTGACCGGCGACCCGGCCGACCCCGGGACCCACATCGGCCCGGTCATCAACACCTTCCAGGCGGACGCCCTGACGGCTCTGGTGGAGCAGGCGCTCGCGGAGGGCGCGACCGCGCTCGTGCGGGGGTCCACGCGCGGCAACCTCGTCGAGCCGACCGTACTGGGCGGCCTGCCGGCCGGCTCTTCGGTCCTGGAGCAGGAGATCTTCGGGCCCGTGGTGCTGCTGCTGTCCTTCGACGGCGAGGAAGAGGCCGTACGGATCGCCAATGACAGCCGGTACGGGCTGAGCGGGGCGGTGCACACGGGGAACCTGGAGCGGGGCGTGCGGTTCGCCGAGCGGATCGAGACCGGGATGATCCACATCAACGACTCGACCGTCCAGGACGAACCGCAGGTGGCCTTCGGCGGCGAGAAGCTCTCGGGAATCGGGCGGCTGAACGGGGAGTCGGCGGTGGAGGCGTTCACCACCCAGAAGTGGATCTCGGTGCAGCACGGCCGGACGAAGTTCCCTTTCTGACGCGGACCTTCGCGGACAGAACCTGTCCGCAAGGATGCGTAGCGTGGTTCTTGTCAGCAGGGCGGCAGAGCGCCCGAACACCCTTCGGCAAGAGGCGGACACCATGGTCGTACACGTGAACCCGGAGGCCCCCGGCGACGAGCGCGGAGCGCTCCTGGCCTTCCTGGACGCCGAGCGCGGTGGCATCCGCCGGGCGCTGCTGGGCCTGACGGACGAGCAGGCCGCGACGAGGCCGAGCGCGAGCGAGCTCTCGCTCTCCGGGCTCCTCAAGCACGTGTCCGAGACCGAGCAGAGCTGGCTGTCCCGGGCGAAGCAGGTCGCACCGGAGGTGCAGCGGTCCGAGGAGGACTGGCACGAGAGCTTCCGCCTCGTCGGTGACGAGACGGTCGAGGGCCGCCTGGCGTACTGGGAGGAGGTCGCCCGGCAGACCGAGGAGTTCATCCGCTCCGTGCCCAGCCTGGACGACACCTTCCCGCTGCCCGACGAGCCCTGGTTCCCCGACGCGCAGCGGGTGTCCATGCGCTGGCTGCTGCTCCGGCTGATCACCGAGGTGTCCCGGCACTCCGGCCACGCCGACATCGTCCGCGAGAGCCTGGACGGCAGGACGGCGTTCGAGCTGGTGGCGCTGGAGCGCGGCGAAACCTGGGGCTGAGCTGGTCGTTTCCCCGTCGCGCGCGCCCGCTACCCTCGGAGCGGAGTTGAGCAGAAGGGTGCGGCGATGTCAGCGATCAGGCTGCTGGTCCTCGGCGCCGTCCGTCAGCACGGGCGCGCGCACGGCTATCAGGTACGCAACGACCTGGAGTACTGGGGCGCCCACGAGTGGTCCAACGCCAAACCCGGGTCGATCTACCACGCGCTCAAGCAGATGGCCAAGCAGGGCCTGCTGCACGCCCACGAGATCGCGCCGAGCACGGCCGGCGGGCCGCCGAGGACCGAGTACGAGGTCACGGAGAAGGGCACCGAGGAGTACTTCCGGCTGCTCCGCGAGGCCCTGACGACGTACGACCAGAAGATGGACATGCTGTCGGCGGGCATCGGCTTCATCGTCGACCTGGAGCGGGCGGAGGCGGTCGAGCTGCTCAGGGAGCGGATGCGGACCCTGGAGGCGTGGCGGTCGGCCGTCACGGAGCACTACACGCCGGAGGCCGGGCCCGAGTCGCTCGGCCACATCGGCGAGATCATGAACATGTGGGTCCACTCGGCGGACGCGGGGGGCGAGTGGACGCGCGGCCTGATCGCCCGGATCGAGGGCGGGGCGTACACCTTCGCCGGCGAGGGCGGCGAGCCCTTCGTGGGGGTGCTCGCGGAGGGCCAGGAGAACCCGTACGCCGAGTAATCAAGTTTGACGAGCGAGAAGGGCGAGTTTATCTTTCCCCGTATAGTCAAGTTTGACTACACGGTGGGAGGAGACCGGATGGCACGGGCTGACGCCGACGCGGTGATCGTCGTCGAAGGAGCGCGGAAGCGGTACGGGGGGAAGCGGGCCCTGGACGGACTCGATCTGAGGGTGGGGCGCGGCACGGTGCACGGCGTGCTGGGGCCCAACGGCGCGGGCAAGACCACGATCGTCCGCATCCTGGCCACGCTGCTGCGGCACGACGAGGGACGGGTGGAGGTGGCCGGGTACGACGTACGGTCGCGGGCCGGCGAGGTACGGCGGCGGATCGGGCTGCTCGGGCAGCACGCGGCGGTGGACGAGGAACTGGGCGGGCGGCAGAACCTGGAGATGTTCGGCCGCCTCACCACCTGGGGGCGCGCCGGGCGGGCGCGCGGGCCGACGAACTCCTGGAGCGGTTCGGACTCGCGGACGCGGGGCGCAAGGCGGTCTCGAAGTACAGCGGCGGCATGCGGCGGCGGCTCGACCTGGCGGCCTCGCTCATCACGGATCCGCAGGTGCTGTTCCTGGACGAGCCGACGACGGGCTCGACCCGCGCGGGCGCGCGGAGGTGTGGGGCGCGGTGCGCTCACTGGTCGGGGGAGGCGCGACCGTACTGCTCACGACGCAGTACCTGGAGGAGGCCGACCAGCTGGCCGACCGGATCACGGTGGTCGACCACGGCAGGGCCGTCGCGGAGGGCACGCCGGACGAGCTGAAGGGCCGGGTCGGCGGTGACCGCATCGATGTGGTGCTGCGTGACGTGCGCCGGCTGGGGGACGCGGCCGCGCTGCTGGGCCCGGACGCGGAGACGGACGCGGACCGGCGGCGGGTCACCGCGCCCGTGACGGACCGGATGGCGGCGCTGACCGGGACCGTACGGGGGCTGGAGACGGCCGGGATCGAGGCCGAGGACATCGCGCTGCGCAGGCCGACGCTCGACGAGGTGTTCCTGCACCTCACGAAGGAGACCGGCGGGAGCAAGGAGGAGAGCAGGAACGGGAGCAAGGGGGTGGCGGCATGAGCGCGGGTGCGGCCGGGTGGGCGGTCACCGATGCGTGGACCATGACGCGGCGCGAGCTCGCCCGTTGGGGGCGGCAGCCGGTACAGGTGATCGTCGGCCTGGTCTTCCCGGTGATGCTGCTGCTGATGTTCGGGTTCCTGGTCGGCGGCGGCAAGGGCGTGTCGGGGGAGTACGTCGATTTCCTGGTGCCCGGCATGCTGGCGCTGACCATGGCCTTCGGCCTGGAGGCGACGATGCTCGCGGTCACCCAGGACCTCAACAAAGGGGTGATCGACCGGTTCCGCTCGATGCCGATGACCTCGGGGGCGGTACTGGTGGGGCGCGCGGTCGCGGACATGCTCCAGTCGGCGGCCGGCCTGGCCGTCATGATCGCCGTCGGCCGGGCGATCGGCTGGCGCTGGCACGGCGGTCCGCTCGCGCTCCTGGGCGCGATCGGGCTGTTGCTGCTGCTCCGCTTCGCGATGCTGTGGACCGGCATCCAGCTGGCGATGGTCGCGGGCCGGCCGGAGATGGTCCAGGCGGTGCAGATCCTGGTCTGGCCGGTGGGCTTTCTCTCCAACGCCTTCGCGGCCCCGGACTCGATGCCGGGCTGGCTCGGTGCGGTCGTCGAGTGGAACCCGCTGTCGGCGACGGCCACGGCGGTACGGGACCTGCTGGGCAGTCCGGCGGCGGCCGGATCCTCCTGGCCCGCCGACCACGCGGGGCTGTTGGCGGTGGTGTGGCCGGTGGCGCTGGTGGCGGTGTTCTTCCCGCTGGCGGTACGGCGGTTCGGGCGGCTGAGCCACTGAAACTGACGGCCTGAGAAGGGGAACCCGGGCGCGGTCCGCGGTGTACCAGAAGGAGAAGCGGTCCACCGTCAGACCGCAGACCGCAGACCGCAGACCGCAGACCGCAGACCGGGGGGCTTCGATGCGCAGGCCGTTCAGATCAGCAGGGGCGCTGACCGGCGCCGTTCTCGCGGCGCTGGCGCTGCCGGCGGGGTGCACGACGCGGGAGCGTGATCCGGGCGGCCGGGGCGCACCGCGACCGACGGCACCTTCGGTACCGGTACGGGTACCGAAGGGCCGGTACCCGGGGCTTGCACCTCACGCGACGTGAGGACCCAGGCTGAGGTGCGTACCGAGAAGAAGCGAGAAGAAGAAGGAGCGGAAAGCGATGAGCTACTCCGTGGGACAGGTCGCCGGATTCGCCGGAGTGACAGTGCGCACGCTGCACCACTACGACGGGATCGGACTGCTCTCCCCGAGCGGCCGCAGCCACGCGGGCCATCGGCGCTATGACGACGCCGACCTCGACCGGCTGCAGCAGATCCTGTTCTACCGGGAGCTCGGCTTCCCGCTCGACGAGGTGGCGGCCCTCCTCGACGACCCGGACGCGGACCCGCAGGAACACCTGCGCGCCGGCACGAGCTGCTGTCCGGCCGGATCACGAAACTGCAGGAGATGGCCGCCGCCGTCGAGACCGCCTTGGAGGCACGCAGGATGGGCATCGACCTCACCCCGGAAGAGAAGTTCGAGGTCTTCGGCGACCACGACCCCGAGCAGTACGCCGAGGAGGCCGAGCAGCGCTGGGGCGCCGGCGAGGCGTACAGGCAGTCGCGGCGCAGGACCGCGTCGTACACCAAGGAGGACTGGCTGCGGATCAAGGCGGAGAGCGAGGAGAACACCGCCCGCCTGGTCGCCGCCATGGAGGAGGGCGCGGCGCCCGACTCGGTCCGGGCCATGGACCTGGCCGAGGAGCACCGCGCCCTGATCAGCGGCAATTACTACGACTGCGGCTACGACATGCACGTCGGCCTCGCCGAGATGTACGTCACGGACGAGCGCTTCACCGCGTCCATCGACGCGGCGAGGTCCGGCCTGGCCGCCTATCTGCGGGAGGCGATCCTGGCCAACGCCGCCCGCCACGCGTAGCGCGGCGGAACGAGCGACAGGACAAACGGCCCATGTGGGCCCCGGAGGCGCCCCGGGGCCCACAAGAACGCCTACTGGAACCCGGAGTACCCCGGCCACGTTGATAGCGTTGGTCGGCAACCCCGCCGCAGACGATCCCACCCTGGAGCCGGTACCCGATGAATACGCTTGCGCTCGGACCGGCCTGGCTGGATCCGGACTACCTGCTGGAGCAGTTCGGCCTGATCGGTCTGCTGGTCATCGTCTTCGCCGAGTCCGGTCTGCTCATCGGCTTCTTCCTGCCGGGCGACTCGCTGCTGTTCACCACCGGTCTGCTGGTGACCACGGGGGTCCTGGACACCCCGCTGTGGCTGGTCTGCACGCTGGTCTGCGTCGCGGCGATCGTCGGCGACCAGGTCGGCTATCTCTTCGGCCGGAAGGTCGGCCCCGCCCTCTTCAAGCGCCCGGACTCCAGGCTCTTCAAGCAGGAGAACGTCGAGAAGGCCCACGACTTCTTCGAGAAGTACGGCCCGAAGTCGCTGGTCCTGGCCCGCTTCGTGCCGATCGTCCGCACCTTCACGCCGATCATCGCCGGCGTCAGCAGGATGAACTACCGCTCGTTCATCACGTTCAACATCGTCGGCGGTGTGCTCTGGGGCGCCGGCGTCACGCTGCTCGGCGCCTCGCTCGGCAAGATCGACTTCGTTCACAAGAACATCGAGGCGATCCTGATCCTGATCGTGCTGATCTCGGTCCTCCCGATCGTCATCGAGTACCTGCGCGCCCGCAGCAAGGGCAAGAAGGCCGCCGCGGCCGAGGCCGCCGACGGCACGTCCCCGGCCCCCCAGCGCGGTCGCCACGCCAAGCGCTGACCGGGCGGATCCGCGTACGTACGAGACCTAGAAGCCGCGCGTCCGCTTGGCCGCGCGGCGGCTCGCCCCACGCCCCGCCCCCGGCATCTTCAGGAACAGCCGGGAGATCTCGCCACCCAGGTTCACCCCGATGGCGATCGCGAGCGACAGCGCCGCCGCCTTCGACAGCGACGCGAGCCCCGAGTTCAGGTCGTTCTGCGCGATGGCCAGCAGACCGAAGTACGTCGCCGAACCCGGCAGCAGCGGTCCGATCGCCGCCGTGACGTACGGCAGCGCCGAGGCGTACTGGTAGCGGGAGAAAAGCTGCCCGAAGAGCCCCACGAGCCCGGCCGCGACGGCCGTCGAAGCCACCTGCGAGATCCCGCCGACGTCGTGCATCGCACCGTAGACCAGCCAGGCCACTCCACCGTTCAGCGTCACTATCAGCACGGTGTTGCGTTCCTGCTGGAGCAGGATCGCGAAGGCGAAACAGAGCAGCATCGACGCCAGGATCTGCGTCACCGGACGCTCGACCGTCTCCAGCGCCGTCGCCGCGTGCAGCTCCGCGTCCAGCTGCACCCCCAGGTAGAGCACGACCAGCACGCCGATGACGATCGCGATGAAGAAGTACATGACTTCGAGCAGCCGCGCCGAGGCGGTGATGTAGTAGCCGGTCAGGCCGTCCTGGACACCCGCGACCAGGGCCCGCCCCGGCAGCAGCGCGAAGAGCCCACCGGTGATCACGGCGGAGGGCCGGACGTCCCACATCGTCGTCGTCGGAGCCAGCGTGAGCGCCACCCCTATCGCGGCGGGCGGCATCGCCGCCACCAGGAACTGGTAGAACTCCGGCAGCCCGCGCCCCGCGCACAGCCACGCCAGCCGGTCGCCGAGCATCGCGCCGATCGCGGCCGCCAGGAACACCACGGGCCCACCGCCGACCAGTACGGAGGCCGCGCCGGCCAGCAGCCCGCTGGCCGACGTCAGTGCCCAGCCGGGGTACGGGTGGCGGTTGCGGCGTATCTCCGCGAGCGTGCGGTACGCCTCCTCCAGCGTGACGTCGGTGTCCGGCGAGGTGATGTCGTCGATGAGGTGGTAGACCGCGGCCAGCCGGGTGTAGTCGGTGCCCCGGCGGCGCACGGTCCTGCTCGCCGTGACCGGGTCCTCCACCAGCGACGGCTGGTACGAGATCGACAGCAGTGTGAAGGTGACGTTCGGCTCGCAGCGGTCGAGCCCGTACGCCCGGCTGACGCCGAACATCGCCGCCTCGACGTCCTCGGCCCCCTCGCCGCCCGCGAGCAGCAGCTCCCCGATACGCAGCGTCAGGTCCAGCACGCGCGGTACGGCGGGCCCGGCCTCGTCGTGCCGCTGCACCGGCTCCGGCACGGGCCGGTCGCCCACCGGCATGCGCAGCAGCGTGCGCATCCGGTCCTGCCAGGGCGCCTCCTTGATCAACTTGACCATGGGCATGCCGTGGGCCGGGGTGACGCGGGCGGCGCGTTGCGGGAGCTGTAGGTGCTCGGCGTGTCGAAGGCCGACGCCTCCGGCACCACGGGGTGCTCCCCGGTGGTCAGCCCCGGCGGAAGGGCGAACTCGGAGGTCGGACTGTCCTCGTCGGCCGGCTCCGGCTGCTCGACCCCGGCCGGTGGTGCGAAGGCGCTGCGCGCCTCGTCCGACTGCGGCTTGCGGTCCTCGGGGCCCTCGCTCTCGGCCCCACTGCCGCCGCGCTTCGGCTCCGCCACCACTTGCCTCGCTTCGATTCCTTGATCCAACAAGCCCGCCCGCCCGGTGAACGGCCAGGCCGTGCCCAGTCAGTGCCCAGTATGCGGACGGACACCTTCCCCCCTGCGCGTGGCTCAACACACGCGCGTGCGCCCCCGCTTGGGGTTGGCACCGCCCGCCGTCGTGGTGTCGCGTGAGCCCGGGGGCTCGTCAGTGGCTGCCGCCCTGCGCCTGCAGGCGCTTGTACGAGGCCTCGACCTCGGCCTCGGCCTCGGTGCGGCCGACCCAGTCGGCGCCCTCGACGGACTTGCCGGGCTCCAGGTCCTTGTAGACCTCGAAGAAGTGCTGGATCTCCAGGCGGTCGAACTCCGACACGTGGTGGATGTCGCGCAGGTGCTCCACCCGCGGGTCCGACGCCGGGACGCACAGCAGCTTGTCGTCGCCGCCGGCCTCGTCGGTCATCCGGAACATGCCGATCGCGCGGCACTTGATGACACAGCCGGGGAACGTGGGCTCGTCCAGCAGTACGAGCGCGTCCAGCGGGTCGCCGTCCTCGCCGAGGGTGTTCTCGACGAAGCCGTAGTCCGCCGGGTAGCTCGTGGAAGTGAAGAGTCGACGGTCCAGGCGGATCCGACCGGTCTCGTGGTCCACCTCGTACTTGTTCCGCGAACCCTTCGGGATCTCGATGGTGACGTCGAACTCCACGGGTGGCTCCTCCATGATCAGCACATGCTTCGGGTGGTGCTGCGTCCTCCTGGGGGAGCGACCCCCAGACCTCCCGGCCGGTTCGGTAGGCCGGACGAGCCGGGGCGTCATGCTCCCGGCAACACGCAGTGGTTAAGTGTCCCTCACGCAGGTGTGTGATCGCGAAAGGGGCTGGTCCGAGGTGCCGGAGCGAAAAACATGGCAGCTCGCGGCGGTCGCGGCCGTGGCCGGTCTCGCCCTCTCCGCCGGGGCGGTGGCCGCGGCGGGCCCCTGGGACTCAGGTCAGCGTAAGGCCGAGCGGGCGTGGGCCGCCTCCGGTGCCCCTGAGACCGCGGGGGAAGGTGGCGCACGTCACGAACCGCCGGAGTCCGCCGGCCCGGCGCCCGCCCCCAGCGCGCCCGGTGTGCTCACCGCGCTCGGTTCCCCCGTGCCGCCGCCGGCCCCCAGCGCGCTCGCGGACGCCCTCGAACCGCTGCTGCGCGACCCCGCGCTCGGCACGCTGCGTACCGCCTCGGTGCTCGACACCGCGACGGGCACGCAGGTGTACGGAAAGGGCGACGGCGACGAGCTGGTCCCGGCGTCCACCGTCAAGATCGCGACGACGGCCGCCGCGCTCCTGGCCCTCGGCCCCGACCACCGCATCGCCACCACCGTCACCGCGGCCCCCGACGGCAAGAAGGTCGTGCTGGCCGGCGGCGGCGACCCCACGCTCGACCGGGACGACCTGGCCTCCCTGGCCGACGACACCGTACGGGTGCTGCGGGACCGCGGTGTCACCAGGACGGAGCTGACGTACGACGTCTCGCTGTACTCGGGGCCCGTACATCACCCCATCAGCCCCAACGAGAACATCAGCCCCGTCACCCCCCTGATGCTGGAGGAGGGCCGCCTCGACGGCTCCCGCAGCGGTCCCGCCCCGCGCAGCGCCGACCCGGCGGGCGACGCGGCCCGCGCCTTCGCTGAAATGCTGCGCAGGCGCGGAGTGGAGGTGAAGAGGCCCCCGGCCCCCGGGAAGGCGCCCGACGGCGCCGCACCGGTCGCCAGGGCCCTCTCCGCGCCCCTGTCCGTCCTCGTCGAGCGCACCCTCACCCACAGCGACAACGACCTCGCCGAGGCCCTCGCCCGCCAGACCGCGCTCGCCTCGGACGAACCCGGCCAGTTTCGAAGGCGCGGGCAGGGCCGTCGAGGCGCGGCTGAAGAAGCTCCGGCTGCCACTGGCCGGCGCCCGTTTCGCCGACGGCAGCGGCCTGGACCGCGCCGGCAGCCTCTCGGCGGCCCTGCTGGCCGGACTCCTCGCCCGCGCCGCCGACCCGGCCCGCCCCGAGCTGCGGCCCGTCCTGACCGGCCTCCCCGTGGCCGGTTTCAGCGGCACCCTGAAGAGCCGGTACGCCGAGGACTCCGCGGGCACGGGCATGGTCCGCGCCAAGACCGGCACCCTCACCGGCGTGAACACACTGGCCGGAACCGTCGTCGACGCGGACGGCCGGCTCCTCTCCTTCGCCTTCCTCACCGAGGGCGCCAAGGACCCCGCCGCGGCCCAGTCCGCCCTGGACCGGCTGGCCTCCACGATCGCCAACTGCGGCTGCGAGCCCTCCGGGGGACGGCCGGGGCGTACGTGAACCCCGAGGAAGTTCAGGGGTGCGGGTGGAGGACAACACCTGACCGCGGGCCCGGTCGACAACGTACGGTTGACGCATGACGAGCATCAGTGGTGCGGAGATGGTCGACTGGAACCTCGCGGTGGCGACCGCGACCCGACTGGTGAGGCCGGGCCCCGACGTGAGCCGGGACGAGGCGCGAGCCGTCGTCGCCGAGCTCCGCCGGCATGCCAAGGCATCCGAGGAGCACGTCCGCTCCTTCACGCGGATGATCCCCGAGGGGCACGAGCCGCAGGACACCCCGGTCCTCGTCGTCGACCGGGCCGGCTGGATCAGGGCGAACGTCGCCGGATTCCGGGAGGTGCTGCGGCCGCTGCTCGGCAAGATGCAGGAACGCAGGGGCTCGGGCCCCGGCAACGCCGTGCTCGGCGCGGTCGGCGGCAAGGTGACCGGCGTCGAGGTCGGCATGCTGCTCTCCTTCCTCGCCTCGCGCGTCCTCGGGCAGTACGAGACGTTCGCCCCGCCCTCCCGCGAGCTGCCCGCCGGTACCGGCGGCGGCCGCCTCCTCCTCGTCGCCCCCAACATCGTGCACGTCGAGCGGGAGCTCGAAGTGGACCCGCACGACTTCCGGCTCTGGGTCTGCCTGCACGAGGAGACCCACCGCACCCAGTTCACGGCCGTGCCCTGGCTGCGCGATCACCTGGAGGGCGAAATCCAGTCGTTCCTCGCCGAGACCGAGGTCGACCCGATGACGGTCCTGGAGCGGCTGCGCGAGGCGGCCCAGTCGCTGGCCGGCGGCCGTCCCGAGGGCGAGGAGGGCGAGGACGGCGGCCGCAGCCTCGTCGAGATCGTCCAGACCCCCGCCCAGCGCGAGATCCTGGGCCGCCTGACCGCGGTCATGTCGCTGCTCGAAGGCCACGCCGACTTCGTGATGGACGGCGTGGGCCCCGACGTGGTGCCGTCCGTCGCCGAGATCCGCGAGAAGTTCCAGCAGCGCAGGGCCCGCGGCGCGAGCCGCCTCGACCTCGCCCTGCGCAAACTGCTCGGTCTGGACGCCAAGCTCCGCCAGTACCGGGACGGTGAGCGTTTCGTGCGGGCTGTGGTGGAGGAGGTCGGGACGGACGGCTTCAACCGCGTCTGGACCTCCCCGAACACGCTTCCCACCAAGGCCGAGATCGCCAAACCGGCGGACTGGGTCGCGCGGGTGCACCGTAGGGCAGAGTCGTGAGCCGGATCCGGCCGACGGCAGGAGAACGTCCCTTCAATCACCCATCCGAGGGACCGTGAGGGCTGAGTAGGCGTGCGATGCTCGGGTAATGGCTCGGCTCTGTCACCATCGACGCACTCTGAGTGACTGGCTTCTCCTCCCGAGGCACCCCCAACTTCACCGAAGGGCACCGGACATGGGTCCCCATCCTGCGGTCGCAGCGATACGCCTGGCGGTCCGCCGCGTACTCCACGACGTACTCAACGACATCACTTCACGCCCGGCCACGGCACCGGTCACCGCACCGGGCGCACCCCCGCACGAGCCGCCCCCGCCGCTCGTGCTGGTCGCGTGCTCCGGCGGCGCCGACTCCATGGCGCTCGCCTCCGCCCTCGCCTTCGAAGCACCCAAGCTCGGCATCCGGGCAGGCGGCGTCACCGTCGACCACGGCCTCCAGGAAGGCTCCGGCGTACGGGCCGACGAGGTCGTCAACCGCCTCGCCGCACTGCGTCTCGACCCCGTCGAAGCCGTCGCGGGTGACCGTCGGCCGCGCCGGCGGCCCCGAAGCGGCCGCCCGCGACGCCCCGCTACGCCGCGCTGGACGCCGCCGCGGAGCGCACCGGCGCCGCCGCGGTGCTGCTCGGCCACACGCGCGACGACCCAGGCCGAGACGGTCCTGCTCGGCCTCGCCCGCGGCTCCGGCATCCGCTCGCTGTCCGGCATGGCCGCCGTGACCGGCGCCGGCCGCTACCGCAGGCCCTTCCTCCAGCTCGACCGGCAGACCGCCCGCAAGGCGTGCATGGTCCAGTCGCTGCCCGTCTGGGACGACCCGCACAACACCGACCCCGCCTACACGCGCTCGCGGCTGCGCCACGACGGCCTGCCGGCCCTGGAGAAGGCGCTCGGCAAAGGCGTCGTCGAGGCCCTGGCCCGGACGGCACAGCTCTCCCGGGACGACGCCGACGCCCTGGACGGCTGGGCCGCCGAGGCGGACGCGTCCGTACGGGACGAATCCGGCCACCTGGAGTGCGTCAAGCTCTACGCCCTGCCCCCGGCCGTACGCCGCCGCGTCCTGCGCCGGGCGGCCATCTCGGCGGGCTCACCGGCCGGAGCGCTCTTCGCACGGCACGTCGAAGAGGTCGACCGGCTGATCACCGGCTGGCGCGGGCAGGGAGCCATCAACCTCCCCGGCCGGGTGGAGGCGCGGCGGCAGGGTGGCAGACTGGTCATTCGGCAGGGCTGATGCGCTGAAGCACTACGAAAGTGACCCGGGTGAACGAGAAGGACATGGGCACCGACCTCAAGTCGGTGCTCATCACCAAGGAAGAAATCGACGCGAAGCTGGCCGAGCTGGCCGCGAAGATCGATGCGGAGTACGCGGGCAAGGACCTGCTCATCGTCGGTGTCCTCAAGGGCGCCGTGATGGTCATGGCGGACCTGGCGCGTGCCCTGTCCACCCCCGTCACGATGGACTGGATGGCCGTCTCGTCGTACGGCGCGGGCACCCAGTCCTCCGGTGTGGTGCGCATCCTCAAGGACCTCGACACCGACATCAAGGGCAAGCACGTCCTGATCGTCGAGGACATCATCGACTCGGGCCTGACGCTCTCCTGGCTGCTGTCGAACCTCGGGTCGCGTGAGCCCGCCTCCCTGAACGTGTGCACGCTGCTGCGCAAGCCCGAGGCGGCGAAGGTCCAGCTCGACGTGAAGTGGGTCGGCTTCGACATCCCCAACGAGTTCGTCGTCGGCTACGGCCTGGACTACGCCGAGAAGTACCGGAACCTGCCTTTCGTCGGCACGCTCGCGCCGCACGTCTACGGCGGCTGAGCCGGCGAGCGGAGCCTTGCCCCGCTTGCCGGGAACCTCCGCCCGTGTCCCGCCGTTGGAGCATGGGAAGGCAGGTTCACCGGCCGTCCCCGGCAGTCGCGGGTGACAATGCTGGGGTACCGTCCGAAGGACAGTCTTTTTTAAACAGCAGCATTTACCTACGGGCAGGAGGGACGGGGCGACTACCGCCCCGTATGGATGGACGTGAAGCGATACTTCCGTGGGCCGGTCATGTGGATCGTGCTGGCCGTCCTCGCCGTGGTCGTGTTGATGCAGGTCGTCGGCTCGTCCGGCGGCTACAAGACGGTGGACACTGCCGAGGTCGTCCAGACGATCGACAAGAACCAGGTCAAGCAGGCCAAGCTGACGACCGGTGACGAACAGGTCATCAAGGTCGAGCTGAAGAACGGCCAGAAGGTCAAGGACAGCAGCAAGATCCAGGCGAGCTACATCGGCGACCAGGGCGTCGCGCTCGCCAACAAGCTGCAGTCGAAGTTCGACAGCGGGGACATCGAAAAGGGCTACACGGTCTCCCCCACCAAGCAGAACGCCTTCGTCGGGATTCTGCTCTCCCTGCTCCCCTTCGTCCTCATCGTGGTCGTCTTCCTGTTCCTGATGAACCAGATGCAGGGCGGCGGCTCCCGGGTCATGCAGTTCGGGAAGTCCAAGGCCAAGCTCATCACCAAGGACACCCCGAAGACGACGTTCGCCGACGTGGCGGGGTCCGACGAGGCGGTCGAGGAGCTCCACGAGATCAAGGAGTTCCTCCAGGAGCCGGCGAAGTTCCAGGCCGTCGGCGCCAAGATCCCCAAGGGTGTGCTGCTGTACGGCCCGCCCGGTACGGGCAAGACGCTGCTCGCGCGTGCTGTCGCGGGCGAGGCCGGCGTCCCGTTCTACTCGATCTCCGGTTCCGACTTCGTCGAGATGTTCGTCGGTGTCGGTGCCTCGCGTGTGCGTGACCTCTTCGAGCAGGCCAAGGCGAACGCCCCGGCGATCGTCTTCGTCGACGAGATCGACGCCGTAGGCCGGCACCGCGGTGCCGGCATGGGCGGCGGTCACGACGAGCGCGAGCAGACCCTCAACCAGCTGCTCGTCGAGATGGACGGCTTCGACGTGAAGGGCGGCGTCATCCTGATCGCCGCCACGAACCGGCCCGACATCCTCGACCCGGCGCTGCTGCGCCCGGGCCGCTTCGACCGGCAGATCGCGGTCGACCGCCCGGACCTCCAGGGCCGTCTCGAGATCCTCAAGGTGCACGCGAAGGGCAAGCCGGTCACGCCGGAGGTCGACCTGCGGGCCGTCGCCCGTCGTACGCCCGGCTTCACCGGCGCCGACCTGGCGAACGTGCTGAACGAGGCCGCGCTGCTGACCGCCCGCAGTGACAAGAAGCTGGTCGACAACCACTCCTTGGACGAGGCGATCGACCGCGTCGTGGCCGGACCGCAGAAGCGGACCCGGATCATGAGCGAGAAGGAGAAGAAGATCACCGCGTACCACGAGGGCGGACACGCCCTGGTCGCGGCGGCCTCTCCGAACAGCGATCCGGTGCACAAGGTCACCATCCTGTCCCGCGGGCGCGCCCTCGGTTACACGATGGTGCTCCCGGACGAGGACAAGTACTCGACCACGCGCAACGAGATGCTGGACCAGCTCGCCTACATGATGGGCGGCCGTGCGGCCGAGGAACTGGTGTTCCACGACCCGACCACGGGCGCTTCGAACGACATCGAGAAGGCCACCGCCACGGCCCGCGCGATGGTCACGCAGTACGGCATGACCGAGCGTCTCGGCGCGATCAAGTTCGGCCAGGACGGCTCCGAGCCGTTCCTCGGCCGTGACATGGGTCACCAGCGCGACTACTCGGAAGAGGTCGCCGCGCTGGTCGACGAAGAGGTCAAGAAGCTCATCGAGACCGCGCACAACGAGGCGTGGGAGATCCTCGTCGAGAACCGCGACGTTCTCGACAACCTGGTTCTGGCCCTCCTGGAGAAGGAGACGCTGAACAAGGAGGAGATCGCCGAGATCTTCAGCCCGATCGTGAAGCGTCCGGCCCGCCCCGCGTGGACCGGTTCTTCCCGCCGTACGCCGTCCACGCGGCCGCCGGTGCTCTCCCCGAAGGAGCTCTCCCTCACCAACGGCGCCGCTGCCAACGGTGTGACTCCCGCGGTGACGGCCGGCTCCACGGACGTCCAGGCCACCGAGGCGGTTCCCGAGGAGCGCCCCGAGAGCTGATCGCTCCGGAGCCCCCGCAGGGCCCGGAATGAACGCCGCGTCCCCCAGGTTTTAGCCTGGGGGACGCGGCGTTTTCGTACGCCGGAACGTTTGCGTCATGTGAAAGCACAGGAACGAGGCACAGATGACCGACCCGGTGACGTTGGACGGCGAAGGCTCGATCGGCGAGTTCGACGAGAAGCGGGCCGAGAACGCCGTGCGTGAGCTCCTCATCGCGGTCGGGGAGGACCCGGACAGGGAGGGGCTGCTGGCCACTCCGGGGCGCGTGGCGCGGGCGTACAGGGAGATATTCGCCGGCCTGTGGCAGAAGCCCGAGGACGTACTGACGACGACGTTCGACCTGGGTCACGACGAGATGATCCTGGTCAAGGACATCGAGGTGTTCAGTACGTGTGAACACCACCTGGTCCCGTTCCGCGGGGTCGCCCACGTCGGGTACATCCCGGCGACCAGTGGCAAGATCACCGGCCTGTCGAAGCTGGCGCGGCTGGTCGACGTCTTCGCCCGCCGCCCGCAGGTGCAGGAGCGGCTCACCACGCAGGTCGCCGACTCCCTGATGGAGATCCTGGAGCCGCGCGGCGTGATCGTGGTCATCGAGTGCGAGCACATGTGCATGTCGATGCGCGGTATCCGCAAGCCCGGCGCGAAGACCATCACCTCCGCGGTGCGCGGGCAGCTCAGGGACGCGGCGACGCGCAACGAGGCGATGAGCCTGATCATGGCCCGCTGATGTCCGGCCAACTTCCCCTGGCGGAAGTGGCGTTGTGCAAGCATCGGGCGCATGACTGAGAATCTGCTGCCCATACGCCGCCTGGGTGCCCTGGACGTGTCCGCACTCGGCTTCGGCGCGATGGTCCTCTCGCCCGGGGTCTACGGGGAGATCGACGACGAGCGCGGCGAGCGGGCGATGCTCGCCGCGCTCGACGCGGGCGCCACCTTCGTCGACACCTCCGACGGTTACGGCCAGGACGGCCACAACGAGCGGCTCGTCGGCAAGGCCCTGCGCGGCCGGCGCGACGAGGTCGTCATCGCGACCAAGTTCGGCTTCCGGCTCCCGGAGGGCGTCGAGGCGCACCCCTTCCCGGTCGGCTTCGCCTTCGGCGAGCTGGCGGTCAATGCCGATCCCAAGCACGTACGCGGTTACGCCGAAGCCAGCCTGCGCGAGCTCGGCACCGACCGCATCGACCTGTACTACCCGCACTTCCCGGACCCGCAGGTGCCGCTGGCCGACACCGTGGGCGCCGTGGCCGACCTGATCAGTGCGGGCCTGGTGCGCCACCTGGGGCTCTCGAACGTGACGGCCGGACAGCTGCGCGCCGCGCACGCGGTGCACCCGGTGGCGGCCGTGCAGACCGAGTGGTCGATGTGGCGGCCCGTGGACCCGGAGCTGCTGGCCGCCGCCCGTGAGCTGGGTGTGGGCCTCGTCGCCTGGTCGCCGCTGGGTGCCGGTTTCCTCACCGGCACGGTCGGCGAGGTGAAGGAGGGCGACTTCCGGCGGCAGATGCCGCGTTTCGACGCCGCCAACCAGCAGACGAACAAGGACCGGTTCGCACCGGTGCGGGCCGTCGCCGAGGAGCTCTCGATCACCCCGGCGCAGCTGGCGCTGGCCTGGCTGCTGCACCAGGACGAGCACGTCGTGCCGATCCCCGGCAGCCGTACGCCCGCCCACATCCGGGAGAACCTGGCAGCCGCGCGGGTGGAGCTGCCCGCCGGCGTAATGGAGCGGCTGGACGCGATCCTCGCGCAGACCCGCGTCGAGGGCGGCACACTGCTGTAGGGCGCCCGCGAGAAGCCCGGAGGGCGCTCTCCGCGCCGGCCCCCGGTCGGGAGGGCTCAGGCCGCGGGGGCGGCGCCCTTGTCCTCGTCGTCGGGGAGCCTGCAGACCCGCTCCAGGAAGAACGCCGCCGCGACGACGCTCGCGCCCGCCAGGACGGACAGGCCCGCGTAAATGGCCTGGTCCCGGCGGGCGGGGACGTCGAGGCTGTTCATCAGCAGGAAGACACCCACGCCGCCGTACATCCCGCAGACCAGGGACGTGACGAGCGCGCTCGCCTGGCCGAACACCACCGCGCGGGCCGCCATCAGCGGCTCCACGCCCTTCGCGCCCGGGCGGCGCTCACGCTGGGCGCGCAGCCGGGAACGGATCGAGAGCGCGGTCGCCAGGAGCACGACGGCGATCACGGCCAGCACGACGGGCGCCGCGAGCGGCACGCTCGGCAGTGTGCCGACGGTGTCCCAGAGGCGGGCGCCGCCCCAGGACAGGACTCCTGCCGCGGCGAAGAGACCGGCCAGTACCCCGAGCCGAAGTTGCTTCACCGAGAGCGCCCCTCACATGCGGTCACGATCATCCAGTCATGATCATCAGGTCACGGTCACTGCCGGACCGTCAGCGGTCCGTCACTGGTCCGTCAGCCTAACGACTACTCGGGCAGACGGAGTTCCAGGTCGGGGCGGGGGAGTACGCCGCCCGCGCCGACGCCGTCGAGCAGCTCCACGACGGGGCCGCGGCCGGGCAGCTGGGCCTCGGGATCCACGTCGTGCCACGGGGCGAGCACGAAGGCCCGCTCGTGGGCGCGGGGGTGGGGGAGGGTGAGGGCCGGGTCCTCGGAGACCACGTCGGCGTACGCCACGATGTCCACGTCGATCGTGCGCGGGCCCCAGCGCTCCTCCCTGACCCGGTCGAAGGCTTCCTCGATGGCCTGGCCGCGCTCCAGCAGGGAGGACGGCGGCAGGGTGGTCTTGATGACGACGACCGCGTTGAAGTACGACGGCTGGGAGCCGGGGTCGACGCCCCAGGGCTCCGTCTCGTACACCGGGGAGACGGCCTTGACCCGCAGGCCCGGGGTGTCCTCCAGGGCGTCGATCGCGCCCTGGATGGTCTCCAGGCGGTTGCCCAGGTTCGAGCCGAGGGAGATCACGGCCCGTTTCGGGTTGGACAGCGTGATGTCCGCGGCGTCCACCTGCTCGACCACGGAGGCGGGTACCGGCTGCACGGTGGGGTCACTCGGTGTGCGGTTCATACTCGGCTCCGGGTGATGGTGATGGTCACGTCGTCGAAGGGGACCGTGATCGGGGCGTCCGGCTTGTGGACGCAGACCTCGACCTCCTCCACACCGTCGTGCTTGAGGCACTGCTGGGCGATCCGCTCGGCGAGCGTCTCGATCAGGTCGACCGGTTCGCCCTGGACGACTTCCACGACCTCCTCCGCCACGACGCCGTAGTGCACGGTCTTCGCCAGGTCGTCGTCGGCCGCCGCGGGGCGGGTGTCGAGACCGAGAACCAGGTCGACGATGAAGGTCTGGCCTTCCTCGCGCTCCCGGGGGAACACGCCGTGGTGTCCACGGGCCTTGAGGCCGCGCAGCGCGACACGATCCACGCGAATCACTCCTGCTGTCGTAGAGAACAAGGGCACATGCCAAGTGCGGTCGGCATGCCACCCTCGCCCGAATCTACCTGCGGGTACTGACACCGGGCGCCCACGGGGGCTATGGACAGAAGCGCGTCCGGCTGGTAGCCGCCCCTACCCAGAGAGTCCGGACGCCAACCTTCCACAGGCCCCTACCCACTCAGGCGGGTGTCTCGTCGTCCTCTTCGTCATCGGTTTCGGCCAGAACGGGAGACCCGTGGTGCGACCACAGCTTCCAGCCCTCCCGGGTGCGCCGGAACACGTTGGTGGCCACGATCAGCTGGCCGACCAGCGGGCCCAGCTCGCCGGCCTCCTCGGCCGGGCCGCCGCTGAGCGTGTTCTCGGTGCAGGTCACCACCGCGGTGTCGGCGAGCACCGTCACCTTCACGTCCGTGAGGAAGAACTGGATGTACTCCGTGTTGGCCATGATCAGGGCGTACGAGCGGAGCACCTCGCCGCGTCCCGTCAGTACCGGCCAGCCCGGGTGGACGCAGGAGACCTCGTCCTCGAGCCAGAGCGTCGACAGCTCCTCGAAGTCACCGCGCTCCACGGCCTCGTAGAACGCGGTGTTGGCCAGTTCGACCTGCTCGGCGTCCGTGGGCGCGGGGCTCACCGGGCTCCCTCTACGGCCCTGGCGACCCGTACGGCGTCGGCGGTCGCCCGTACCTCGTGGACGCGTACCGCCCAGGCGCCCTCGTGGGCGGCGATGGCGGAGACGGCGGCGGTGGCCGCGTCCCGTTCGCGGGCGGGCGGCGGTGCGGCTCCCTCGCCGGCCTCGGCCGCCAGTACCCGGCCGAGGAACCGCTTGCGGGAGGCGGCGACCAGGAGGGGGTGGCCCAGGGCGCGCAGGTCGGCGAGGTGGGCGACCAGGGCCAGGTCGTGTTCGGCCTGCTTGGCGAAGCCCAGGCCCGGGTCGACGACGATGCGCTCGGGGGCGATGCCGCCCGCGATCACGGCCTCCACGCGCGCGCGCAGTTCGGAGACGACCTCGCCGACCACGTCGGCGTAGACCGCACGGCTGTTCATCTGCTCGCTGAAGCCGCGCCAGTGCATGACGACGAAGGGCGCTCCGGCCGCCGCGACCGCCGGGATCATGGCGGGGTCGGCCAGACCGCCGCTGACGTCGTTGACCAGGACCGCGCCCGCCGCGACCGCCTGTCCGGCGACGGCGGCGCGCATGGTGTCCACGGAGACGGTGACGCCCTCGGAGGCGAGGCCGCGCACCACGGGGATCACCCGCTTCAGCTCTTCGTCCGCGTCGACGCGGGAGGCGCCGGGGCGGGTCGACTCGCCGCCGACGTCGATCAGGTCGGCGCCCTCGGCGACGAGGGCCAGGCCGCGCTTGACCGCGGCGGTCGTGTCGAACCAGCGACCGCCGTCGGAGAAGGAGTCGGGCGTCACATTGACGACCCCCATCACCGCACAGCGGTCCCACTCCGGCAGACCGTCGACCCGGCCACGCGTGCGCAACGTACTCATGCGTCCAGCGTAGGCGTCAGGCGGTGGTGCCCGGACCGCGCGAACCGCAGAAGACGCGCCCGAGGAGGTCGTGGAGGATGGCGCGGCCGGAGTCGTCGAGGGCACCGAGGGCGGCGCGGGTGGTGTGCATGCGGGCCCGGATGGCGTCGATGGTCTCCTCGCCCGCGGGGGTGAGGACGACGTTCTTGACACGGCGGTCGGTGGGGCTGACCTCGCGGCGTACGAGATCGCGCTTCTCCAGCCGGTCGATGATCCCGGTGATGTTGGAGGCGTCGCAGGCCAGAGTGGTGGCGAGGGCGCGCATCGAGGCGGGGGCCGCGCGCAGCACACCGAGGGTCTTGGCCTGGCTGGCGGTGAGGCCCGCCTCGGCGGCGGCCAGGGAGAAGTCGCCGTAGTAGCCGCTGAAGGCCTCGGCGAGCCGTTCCATGAGCTGGGTCTCGGTGGGGATCGTCCCGACTGTCTCTGCCATGGGGGCAGCCTACCGCGCGAAACTTGATGATCTAAAGCATTGATGCCTGTCGTTCGTCCATGGAGCTGCGTGGGCGGTCGCGATCACGCAGTCCCCGTCGCCGGGCTCCCCGATGCGGCCGAGCACCATGGAGAAACCGCGCTCGGTGTCCGTGCCGCGCCAGTCGGCGGCGGCCCGCCTGATGCGCTCCAGCTCGCCGTCACCATCACCGTCGCCGTCGCCGTCGCCGACGCCGACGTCACGGACGCGGCGCACACGGGTTTCGTGACCGCTCCGTTCGATGCGCTTGACCATCTGGCGTACGTTGCGCATGGCACGCCCGGCCAGGGAGAAATCCGGCACGTGCACCACCGCTTCGTCCCCGAGCTCCAGCGCGTCGAGCCCGCTCTCGCGGGTCCACACCTCACCGCCGGCCTCGCTGCAGCCCGTCACGGCTGGGGTCCAGGAGCGGATCCTGGCCTCGTCCAGGAAGCGTTCGATGGCCCCCGGCCAGGCCTCCACGTCGCCGATCGGGTCGCCGCCGGCGAGCATCACGCCGGAGACGACGCGGTAGGTGACGGCGGCCTTGCCGCTGGGGGAGAAGACGACGCCCTTGTCGTGGCGCAGTGCTAAGTGGCCCAGGGGGTCGCGGCCGCCGTGCCGGGCCAGCAGGGCGCGCAGCCGCTGTTCCTCGTCGGCGGTGAGACGGGCCGCCGGGTGCTCGGGCCGCAGGGCCAGGTAGAGGGTGGTGACGGCGGTGAGCAGGCCCAGGGCGCCGAGCGAGTGGCCGACGGCCGAGGACGCCCCGCCCGTGTAACCGACGGGGCCCTCGAAGCCGAAGAGCCCGTACAGGACGTGCTCCAGACGCTCCGCCACGCTCGGGTCGCCGACCACCCTCGCCGGGTGCGAGCTGACGACGGCCAGGCCGATGACGAGTGAACCGGCGCCCAGGAGAAAGAAGTTGGCGAGCGCCTTCCAGCGGCTGCGCGGATCGGTCAGGGCCGCGAACTCACCGCGGTGGCGCCCCAGGAGCACCAGCAGCGCCACCGGGCAGCAGTACGCCGATGACCGAGTGCCGGTACGTGAACTGCGCCGCCGCTCCGGCGGGCAGCAGGACCACGGCGGCCCGCCAGGCACGGCGTTCGCGGCGCTTGAGGCCGTGCGCGAGAAGCAGCAGCAGTACGCCCGCGCTGATCGCGAGAGCGGCCGCGAACGGACCGAGCGCCTCGGGCGGCACCTCCGCGACGGCGTGCATCCTGCTGTGCCGCAAACGCGGGAAGACGCCGGCGGCGATGTCGAGGACCCCCACGACCGCGCAGGCCGTCCCGACCAGGGAAGGCACCCGCTCGGGACGCGGGCCCCGCAGGATCCGCCGTACACCCCGGACACCCCGTATCCGCCGTGTCCGGTCCGGAACCGCCCCTGAGTTGTCCCCGTCCAGGCTGATAGACATCGCTTCCCGTGGCTCTGCGAGAGATTTTCTGTCCGTGCCGAAGCATTCGGACGATTTGCGCCCTCTAGGACGGAGCATCCGGGGGCAGGGTTCACTCGCGCGCGGAAAATCTCAGCCGGAAAGCCGGCGGGCGGGCCGGTGGACGGGCCGGTGGCTCAGCCTCAGCCGACGGACTCCACCTCCACCGTCGTACGGGGAACGGCCTGTGCGTCCGCGTCGATGGAACGGCGCAGCGCCTCATGGAGACGGGCCGGTGTGAGGACACCGAGGAAGCGTCCCTCGCCCTCCTCGTCGATGACCGCGATCCACCCCGCGTCGTGCTGGAGCATCGTGGAGAAGGCCTGCTTGAGGGAGGCGCCGACGGGCAGCCACGCCTCCATGCGGCGGGCGTGTTCGCGTACGGTCCCGGTGGCCGTCCGCGCCTGTTCTGCGGAGATCCAGCCGTGCAGATCGTCGGCGCGTCGAGGACGACGGCCCACCGGGCCCCCTCGGAGCTCAGCTCGGCGGCGGCCTTCCCGACCGGGTCGTCGAGATGGACGACCGGCGGCTGCTCCAGGTCGCCCGGCTCGATGGGCGTGACGGAGAGGCGCTTGAGGCCGCGGTCCGCGCCGACGAAATCCGCGACGTACGGGGTGGCGGGCGCCCCGAGGACGGCGGCCGGGGCGTCGAACTGCTCGATCGTGCCCTGGCCGTAGACGGCGATGCGGTCGCCGAGCCGGACGGCCTCCTCGATGTCGTGGGTGACGAAGAGGACGGTCTTGCGCACCTGGGACTGGAGCCGCAGGAACTCGTTCTGGAGGTGCTCGCGGACCACCGGGTCGACCGCGCCGAAGGGCTCGTCCATCAGGAGTACGGGCGGGTCGGCCGCCAGGGCCCTGGCCACGCCGACGCGTTGGCGCTGGCCGCCGGAGAGCTGGTCGGGGTAGCGGTGGCCGTGGACGGAGGGGTCGAGGCCGACCAGGTCGAGGAGTTCGGCGGCGCGCTCACGGGCCTTGGCACGTTTGACGCCGAGGAGGTGGGGCACGGTCGCGGTGTTGTCCAGAACCGTCTTGTGGGGGAAGAGGCCGACCTGCTGGATCACATAGCCGATGCGGCGGCGCAGCCGTACCGGGTCGATGGTGGAGATGTCGTCCCCGTCGAGGAATATCCGGCCGCCGGTCGGCTCTGTCAGCCGGTTCACCATCTTCATGGTGGTGGTCTTGCCGCAGCCGGAAGGCCCGACGAGCGTGACCAGTTCACCCTCGGCGACTTCGAAGGAGAGGTCGTCGACGGCGGTGGTGCCGTCGGCGTACCGCTTGGTGACGTGCTCGAATCGGATCATGAGTCCCCATTGTGGCCGGTCCGGTGTCAAGACCATGGTGCGGGAATGTGGCGGATTCCGGCGGCTGTCAGTGGCCGGGGATAGGGTCGTCAGACATGAGTTGAGATCTCGGGGGGAGGCGGGGCGGCATGAGCGACCGGAGCTGCCTGACGGCGAACGACTGGATCTGCGGGGAGTACGTCCGCTCCCGGGGCCAGGAGCTGACCGACGCGACCGTCCAGCATGTGTGGATCACCCTGGTTTCCGTGCTGATCGGCCTGCTGATCGCCTTCCCGCTGGCCCTGCTCGCGCGTGACCGGGACGGACGCCGGTCCCGGTTCGCGGGACCGGTCCTCGGTCTCACGACCGTGCTCTACACGGTCCCTTCGCTGGCGATGTTCTCGCTGCTGCTGCCGGTGTTCGGACTTTCGGCGGCCGTGGTGGTCACGGGGCTGGTCCTCTATTCGCTGACCGTTCTCGTGCGCAACATCCTGGCCGGGCTCGAAGCGGTGCCGGCGGAGGCGCGGGAGGCCGCGCTGGGCATGGGGTACGGACGCGGGCGGCTGCTGTGGGAAGTCGAGCTGCCGCTGGCGCTCCCGGCGGTGCTCGCCGGGGTGCGGATCGCGACCGTTTCGACGGTCGCCCTGACGACGGTCGGCGCGATCGTGGGGTACGGCGGCCTGGGGACGCTGATCGTGGACGGCCTCGACTCCCTCTTCAAGGCGCAGGTGCTCACCGCTTCGGTGATCTGTGTGCTGCTGGCGGTGGCGGCCGACCTGTTGCTTCTCGGACTGCAAAGACTGCTGACGCCGTGGACCCGGCCGCGTGCACCGCGCATACGTACCGCCCGCACCGCCCCTGTCCCCGCCTCCGCGGCCAAGGCCGGCTGAGCCGTGGGAGCGATCGGGGAAGCCTTCGCCTGGCTGGCGTCCGGTGCCAACTGGCAGGGTGAGAGCGGCATCTGGAACCGGCTCGCCGAGCATCTGTACTTCAGCGGCGTGTGCCTGCTGCTGTCCTGCCTGATCGCGCTGCCGGTGGCGCTCTGGCTCGGGCACGTGGGCCGGGGCGGCGCGCTCGCCGTCAACCTCTCCAACGCGGGGCGGGCGGTCCCCACCCTCGCGGTGCTGGTCCTGCTGACGCTCACCCCTCTGGGCAGGCAGGGGGACCTGCCGACGATCATCGCGCTGGTGCTGTTCGCCGTACCGCCGTTGCTGACCAACGCGTACATCGGCATGCGGGAGGTGGACCGGGCGGTGGTGGAGGCCGCGCGCGGGATGGGCATGTCGGGGTGGCAGGTGTTCGTACGGGTCGAGCTGCCCCTCGCGTACCCGCTGGTCATGACCGGGCTCAGGTCGGCGGCCGTCCAGGTGGTCGCCACGGCCACGCTCGCCGCGATGGCGGGCGAGGGCGGCCTCGGCCGGATCATCACGGCCGGCTTCAACACGTACGACACGCCGCAGGTGGTGGCGGGCGCACTGCTCGTCGCCGTCCTCGCGCTCCTGGTCGAGGGAGTGCTGGTGGCGGCGGACCGGCTGCTCGACCCGATGCGGCGGCGCGGCGCGGACCGGCCGGCCGCCTGACGGACTCTCCGGATTGTTTCCCCTATTTCCCTCTTGGATGGTGAACGTCATGAGCAGGACCTCGCGCACAGCGGGTGCGGTAGTGGCCGTGATCGCGCTGGCCGGCGGGCTGGCGGCATGCGGCGGTGAGAGCCTGGAGAAGGGCAGGGACGGCGGTGCGGCCGAGGCCGGCGAGGCCGGCAAGAAGGGGTCGCTGGTGGTGGGTTCGGCCGGATTCACCGAGTCGAAGGTGCTGGCCGAGCTGTACGCGCAGCTCCTCTCCGACGCCGGATACGGCACCTCCGTCAAGACCGTGGAGAACCGCGAACTGTACGCACCCGCCCTGGAGAAGGGCGAGATCGACGTCGTACCGGAATACGCCGCTACGCTTGCCGAATTCCTCAACGCGAAGGCGAACGGCCCCGAGGCGCCGGAGAAGAATCCGGTCGCGTCCAACGATGTGACCGCCACCTTCGAAGCGCTGGAGAAGCTCGCGGAGCCGCGCGGACTGAAGGTGCTGCCGGCCGGCGGGGCCGTCGACCAGAACGCCTTCGCGGTGAGCAAGGAATACGCCGAGAAGAACAACCTCAAGACGCTTTCCGATCTTGGTGAGTCCAAGCTGAAGGTGAAGATCGCGGCGGGCGACGAATGCGAGATCCGGCCCTTCTGCGCACCGGGCCTGAAGAAGGAGTACGGGATCGACGTCACCGGCGTCGACCCCAAGGGCGTAGGCACTCCGCAGTCCAAGCAGGCCGTCAAGGACGGCGCCGATCAGCTGGTGCTGACCACGACGACCGACGCGACGCTGGAGAGCTTCGGGCTCGTACTCCTGGAAGACGACAAGAAGCTCCAGAACGCCGACAACGTACTGCCGGTGGTCAATGCGAAGGACGCCGGAACGCAGGAGATAGCCGATGCTCTCGGCAAGCTCACCAAGGTGCTGACGACCGATGATCTGGTGGAGCTGAACCGCAAGATCGACTCCGACCGGGCGATCCCCGCCGACGCGGCGAAGGAGTATCTGGAGTCCAAGGGCCTGATCAAGAAGTAGATCACGCAAGGAATTGGGTAACCGCCCGGGAACAGATTGCCGGGCGGGTCCCCATCTCCCGCGTACGCACGGTAAATTTCAGGCCATGCCACGTGGACGCCACCGCCATTCGCCACCCCTGCACAGGATCCTTCCGCCTTCGGCGGTCGCCGGCGCGTCAATACTCTGCGCCGCCGGCGCCTGGTTGTTCGCGGAACCGGTGGTGCTGCGCGGCCTGGTGGCCGCGGCCGCGGCCGCGGCGGTCACCGGCGCGGTTCTCATGCGTGGCTGGGACCGGTCGGCGGGCCGGCGGGTGGCCGAGCTGACGCGGGCCCGCGTCAGCGACGAGTGGAAGACCGAGGAGCGGATAGCGGACCTCGAGTCGGACCTGGAGGAGTCGCGCGAGCTGCGCGCCAGGCTCGACGCGAAACTGCGCAGCAAGCGGGTCGAACTGGCCGCCCTGCGCGGCGAGCACGCCGCGCTGCTGCGGCGCTACGAGACCGCGGAGACCGAGCGGGCCAGCGCACTGGAGGGCCGGCGGCTGCTGGCGATCGAGGCGTCGGCCCCCGCGAAGGCGCTGCCCACGGTGGGCAGTTCGCCGACGCCGTCCGCGTACCTGCGGGCTTCCATGGCGCTGGACAAGCTCGCGCGCGACGCGGCGGACCAGGAGGCCCGGAGGTCGCGCGAAGCGCGGAGCCGTGACGTGCGGGGCACCGCCGACCAGGGGCGCGAGGCCCAGGGACGCGGGGTGGCGGAGCCGGAGGGGAAGCACGAGGCGGCCGCCGGCACCGACGCCGTGTCCCTTCCGGACCGCGCGCGCCCGTCGTCCGCCATCGTCTCGCGCCGCCTCGCCGCGGCCTCCACGGACATGCCGTACGCCGCCCAGCGCCGCCGCGCCTCGCGCGTGCAGGGCGGCTTCGACTTCTTCGGCACTCAGAAGTCGGCCGAGGCGGCGATCGAAGCCGTCCAGGACGAGGACCTCGCGGACGCGGTCGGCCAGGAGGCCCTGGCGGCTGCGCACCGGGACTCGGTGGCCCCGGTGGTGGGCCAGGTCATCGACCTGACGGCCCATGACGAAACGGAACAGCTCGACGTGGTGGAGCTGCGCAGCGCGATCTCGTGAACGGGGCCGCCGTCCGGCGGCCGACGCGGCCGGCTCGTCCTGCGTGCCCTGTGTGCCCTACGCGGACGCGCGTGGCCGCCGCCCGCGCGGATCAGCCCCGACTCGTACGCCAGGACCACGACCTGGACGCGGTCGCGCAGGTTGAGCTTGGCCAGGATGCGGCCGACATGGGTCTTGACGGTGGCCTCCGACAGCACCAGCCGGGCCGCGATCTCGCCGTTCGACAGCCCCTGCGCCACGAGCAGCATCACCTCGCGCTCACGGTCGGTCAGCCGGGCCAGCGCGGTGTCGGCCGCCTTCGTCTCCTTGCCCGTGCCCGGCAGCATCGGCGAGAAGCGGTCCAGCAGGCGCCGCGTGGTCGACGGCGCGACGACCGCGTCCCCGCTGTGCACCGAGCGGATGGCGGCCAGCAGTTCGGCCGGCGGCACGTCCTTCAGCATGAAGCCGCTGGCCCCCGCCTTCAGCCCGGAGAACGCGTACTCGTCCAGGTCGAAGGTGGTCAGGATGAGGACCTTCGGTGCTCCGGGCTCCGCGCAGATGCGCCGCGTCGCCTCGACCCCGTCCAGCTTCGGCATCCGTACGTCCATCAGAACGACGTCCACCGCCGTGGCGCGCAGCACCTCGATCGCCTCCGCCCCGTCACCGGCCTCGGCGACGACTTCCATGTCCGGCTGGGCGGCGAGGACCATCCGGAAGCCGGTGCGCAGCAGCACCTGGTCGTCTACGAGCATCACGCGGATGGACATGGGATGGGGTGCCTTTCGTCGGCGCAGGCGGGGGAACAGGCAGGGGGAAGGGGACAGGGGAGGGGCTCAGTGGGCCGGCTTGAGCGGGAGCAGCGCGCTGATCCGGAAGCCGCCGCCCGGCCGCGGCCCCGCGTCGAGCGTGCCGCCGACCATACCGACGCGCTCGCGCATGCCGATGAGGCCGTGACCCTGCCCGTCCGCGCCGCCGTCCTCGTACAGGTCGTGCGTCGCGCCCCGCCCGTCGTCCTCGACGAGCAGGCCGAGCCCGTCGTCGAAGTAGACGAGCCGTACGCTCGCGCCCACGTCCGGACCGCCGTGCTTGCGCGCGTTGGTGAGGGCCTCCTGCACGATGCGGTACGCCGTGAGCTCCACCCCGCTCGGCAGTGGCCGCGGCGTGCCCTCGACCTTGAAGTCGACCGTCAGCCCGGCCGTCCGTACCTGCTCCACGAGGTCCTCGATCTGCTCGACGTCGGGCTGCGGCACGTACTCGCCGCCCTCCTGCGGCTCGCCGGTCCGCAGGACGCCCAGCAGCCGCCGCATCTCGGCGAGCGCCTGGCGCCCGGTCGTCGAGATGGTCTCCAGCGCCTGCCTGGCCTGCGCGGGCGAGGTGTCCAGAACGTACGCCGCGCCGTCCGCCTGGACCACCATCACGGAGACGTTGTGCGCGACGACGTCGTGCAGTTCGCGGGCGATACGGGCCCGCTCGGCGGCGACGGCCACCTTCGACTGCGCCTCGCGCTCCTTCTCCAGGCGCGTGGCGCGCTTCTCCAGCTCGGCGAAGTACGCGCGCCGGGTCCGCAGCGAGTCGCCGAGCACCCACGCCAGCGCGAAGGGCAGGGCCATGACGATCACGAAGAAGACCGACGCGAGGACCGAGCCGCTGTTCGGCGGGGGCCAGCGCAGTTGAGCCAGGGGAGCCGCGGCCAGGCCGCCGGCGAGAGCGGCCGCGCGGCCCAGCGGGGCCCGTCGCTCGCGGCGACGGTGTAGATGATGACGAGCATGGCCCAGTCGGCCGGATTGACCTCCACGTCGAACACGAGCTGGGCGACGCCCATCAGGAGGGCCAGCAGCAGCATCTTCTCCGGCGCGCGGCGGCGCAGGGCCACGACGAGGGAGAGCAGCGCGACGATCGGGACGGCCGCGATGCGCGGCTCGGTGCCCATGGACGCCTGGACGGTCCACAGCAGGGAGAACCCGAAGAGCATCACAGCCCAGAAGCTGTCGACACTCGTCGGGTGCCTGCGGATGAAATCGTAGAGGCGTTGCACGTAACCCAGCGTAGGGAAAACGAATAGGTGCAGGGGTCAACCGGAGGAGCGATCCGGTGGGCCGGAGCCTACTCCCCAAGGTGGAGACTTGGTGTCGTGACGGATGAGTGGCATGGGTGGCGGGAGGCGGCGGAGCAGGCGCTGTACGGCCCCGGGGGTTTCTACGTAGCCCCCGGGGGACCGGGCCCCTCGGGGCACTTCCGTACGTCGGTGCACGCGTCCGCGCTGTTCGCGGGAGCGGTCGCCCGGCTGCTCGGTGACGTCGACGCGTCGCTCGGCCACCCGCGGGAGCTCGCGCTGGTCGATGTCGCGGCGGGCCGGGGCGAGCTGGTGTCGGCGGTACTCGCGGCGCTGGCGCCGGAGCTTTCGGCGCGAGTGAGGGCGTACGCCGTGGAACGCGCGCCCCGCCCGGCCGGCCTGGACGACCGCGTCGAGTGGCTCGCCGAGCCGCCGTCGGGCGTGGCCGGGCTGCTGTTCGCGAACGAGTGGCTGGACAACGTCCCGGTGGAGGTGGCCGAGACGGACGCGGCGGGCGTGGCGCGGTACGTGCTCGTACGCCGGGACGGCGAGGAGCGCCTCGGCGACCCGGTGACCGGGGCGGACGCCGAGTGGCTCGCGCGCTGGTGGCCGTGGCCGCACGGCGGCGGGCCCGGACTGCGGGCGGAGATCGGCCGCCCGCGCGACGCGGCGTGGGCGGCGGCGGTCGCGACGCTCGACGCGGGCCTGGCGGTCGCCGTCGACTACGCCCACACGCGCGCGGCACGACCGCCCTTCGGCACGCTGACGGGTTTCCGGGCGGCCGGGAGGTACGCCCGGTCCCGGACGGCACGTGCGACCTCACGTCCCACGTCGCCACTGGACGCGTGCGCGCTGCCCGGCGCGGAGCTGCTGTCGCAGCGGGAGGCCCTGCACCGCCTGGGCGTGACGGCGGGCCGCCCCCCCGCTGGCTCTGGCGTCCACGGACCCGGCGGCGTACGTACGAGCGCAGGCGGGGGCGGGCGAGGCGGCGGAGCTCACGGCCCGGGGCGGTCTGGGCGACTTCACCTGGCTGACCCAGCCGCTCCCGCCGGCCGGGTGAGACGAGCCCCGGGGGCCGGCCACCGCTCCCGCGTCGCATGCCACGGTGGCCGGGAGGGGACGTGCCGGGGCGCTCCCCGCAGGGTGCCGGACGCAGCCACCCCGGAGGAATCCCCGTACCCGAACGTTCGGCACCCGAGGAGACGCCCCGGCGCGGCACCGATCCCACGCGACCCCGCTCCCGCCCCCCTGCACGAC
>RHMC01000066.1 GCA_003719395.1 Streptomyces altiplanensis | reverse complement strand
GCGGCCGCCCTGCCGAGCGCGGAACGCGCCTCGTCGGCGCGGTCGCGGACGCCGAGCACCGTCGACGCGGCGGAAGTCCAGCAGGGGGGCGCCCGGCGCCGTGGGGGGCGAGCAGCGCGGCCGCCCTGCCGAGCGCGGAACGCGCCTCGTCGGCGCGGTCGCGGACGCCGATCACCGTCGACGCGTACGCGAGGTGACCGCGTTCGCACGCCGCCGCGCCCCGCTCGTCGTCGCTCCGGGCCGCCGCCTCCGCGGTACGCAGGGCGTCCTCCGCCTCCGCCCAGCCCTCCGTGGGTGAACAGGCGGCGCTCGACGAGCAGCGAGGACCCGCTGGAGCGCGGCGGCAGGGGCCGCGGCGGCGCCCCCATGTGGTTCGAGCAGGGCCGCGGCGTCGGTCCAGCAGCCGCGCGAGCGCAGCCGCCATACCGCGGTCTGGAGTGGGCTTCCGTCATCTGCGGTCGTTCCGGAACCAGACATGGCGGTATGCGCCACATTGCCCTCCCCGAGCAGCACGTCATCGAGCTGTGAGTACCGGTCGTGCGGTAGTGGGCGAATCTCAGCACGGAATGGCACCCCGGGCCAAGGGGTCAGGTGAACGAATTCACAATCGGCCGGCGGGGCGGCCGGTGGGCCGGGAGCGGCGGTCGTCACCGGCTTCATCCGTTCGGGGTACCCGGACAACTCGGCATCGGCCGGCACCGGCCGCCTGCCCCCGCTCGTGGTCATGGCGGAGCCCCCTCCCGGGTGCGCTAGCTCATCCTCAGGGCGAGGAAGAAGTCCAGCTTGTCCTCGAGACGCGACAGGTCACGGCCCGTCAGTTGCTCGATCCGGCCCACCCGGTAGCGCAAGGTGTTCACGTGCAGATGCAGCCGGGCCGCACAGCGCGTCCAAGAACCGTCGCAGTCGAGGAACGCTTCGAGGGTGGGGATCAGTTCCGCCCGGTGCCGCCGGTCGTAGTCCCGCAGCGGGTGTCCAGCAGCCGCGCCGTGAACGCCCTGCGCACGTCGTCGGGCACGAACGGCAGCAGCAGCGCGTGGCGACGCCAGCTCGTGGTGGCCCGCCGCGCAGACCCGGCCGGGGCGCGCCGCCGCGACCCGGCGGGCGTGCCGGGCCTCCTCCAGCGCCCCGCGCAGTCCCTCCGCCGAGTGCACGGCCGCGCTGACACCCAGTGTCAGCCGCCCGTCCTCGGCCAGACCGCCCGAGAGCGGCTCGCGCACCGTTTCGAGGAGTACGTCGGCGTGCAGGCCCGTACGGGAGCCGGACGCGCCCTCGCCGCCCTCCCCGTCCTTGTCCGCGCCGCCGTCCCCGTCCGGTGCGGACGCCGGCAGCGGTACGAGTGCGATCGCCTCGTCGCCCGCGTGCGCCACCGCGATCCGGTCCGAGGAGTCGGAGCCCGTCACCGCCGGGTCGACCAGGATCTCCTCCAGCAGCGTCTGCGCGAGGGGCCCGGTCCGGATCGCCGCGGCCGGGCGCCCGGACCGCCGGCACCGCCCGCCCCGCCGGGCCCCCCTTCCTGCCAGTCGACCCGTGCCACGACCACCTGCCAGTGCGGCGCCGAGCCGAGGCCCGGCAGCAGCACCGGTGCGGCGACCCGCAGGCGTGCCGCGATCTCGGCCGGGGCCGCGCCCGCCTGGACCAGTTCCAGGACCTCCTGGGCGAGGCGGCGCCGTACCGTACGGGCCGCGTCGCGCCGGTCCGCGTTCGAGGCGATCAGCAGGGTCACGCCCTGGAGCAGGTCGAGGCGGGCGGCGGGCCAGTCGCCCGCGTCCGCCTCCACGGCCAGCAGCCAGTCCGCGCACGCTCTCGCGCACGGTCACGGGAAGCGGCGGCGGTGGCGCCGCGGCCGGCGCCCCTGACCGGGAACAGCGAGTACGTCGTCCCCCGCACGGCGGCCCGGTGCGCGCCCGGCGCCCGGTGCGGCTCGCGGCCAGGTGCTCGCCCGCGAGTGCGGCTCCCACGGCCGGCGGCAGCGGGTCGCCGGCGCCCGCGATCTGGCGGCCGGTGGGAGAGAGCACCCAGCGCGCAGCAGGTCCAGGTCGGACGTGAGCAGGTCGAGCACCACCTCGGGACCGCCGCCCGCCGGGCCCGACGTCATCAGCCTGCGGTGCCGGTCGACGACGGCCGCCAGGTCGCCGGCCCGCTCGCCGGACACCTGGCGCACCACGTACTCGGTGATGGTCGCGAAGGAGACGCCTCGCTGACCGCGAAGAGCGGCAGCCGGTGGCGCACGCACGCGTCGACCAGATCGCCCGGGATGGCGCCGAGCTCGGCCTCGCCCGCCGCCAGGCCGACGACGCCGGCGCCCGCCAGGATGCGTACGAAGGGCTCGGAGTCCTCGGCGGAGCGCCGCCACGCCAGACCGGTGAGCACCAGCTCGCCGCCGGACAGATAGCGGCTGGGGTCCCGCAGGTCCGTGGTCATCACACCGCGCACGGTGCGGTCGAGCTCGTCCTCGCCGCCGAGCAGCCGCAGGCCCAGCGCGTCGGTCTCCAGCAGTGCGCGCAGCCGCATGGGTCGCCGCCGATCTGTCTCTCGTTGTTGCCAGTGGGGAGGTGTGTGCCGATGAGTTTGTGGTTTCCCGAAGAAAACCGTGGGGTCACCGAGTTCCGCCTTTCGTTCGAATCTACAAGACGCGAGCGGCCACCAGCCAACTCCTTCATGGTTTCGGTGACTGCACCGGGCGGAGCCCCGGCTTGTGTACTGGGGCCAAGCCACGTGAACAGCAGATGAACGCCCCAGAGCGACCCTGAACCGCTCAGAGCGACCAGGCCGACAGCCGGCGGTTGGCCGTCTCCAGCCCCAGCGACACGCGAACCACCCGATTGAGAAGAAGAGAGCCTCATGGACTTCCTTCGCCCCGCCAGCTGGGAGGAGGCGCTCGCCGCCAAGGCCGAGCACCCCACGGCTGTGCCCATCGCGGGCGGCACAGACGTCATGGTCGAGATCAACTTCGACCACCGCCGCCCCGAGTACCTCCTGGACCTGAACCGCATCGGCGAACTGCGCGAGTGGGAGGTGGGCGAGGAGACCGTACGGCTCGGCGCCTCCGTCCCGTACACCCAGATCATGGACCACCTGCGGGCCGAGCTGCCGGGCCTCGCGCTCGCCGCCCACACCGTCGGATCGCCCCAGATCCGCAACCGCGGCTCGGTCGGCGGGAACCTCGGTGCCGCTTCCCCCGCCGGTGACTCGCACCCCGCCCTGCTGTCGGCGGGCGCCGAGGTCGAGGCCGAGTCGGTGCGCGGTACGCGCCTCATCCCGGTCGAGGAGTTCTACACCGGTGTGAAGCGCAACGCGCTGGAGCCGGACGAGCTGATCAAGCGCGTCCACATCAAGAAGGCCGACGGGCCGCAGCAGTTCTCCAAGGTCGGCACCCGCAACGCCATGGTCATCGCGGTCTGCGCGTTCGGTATCGCGCTGCACCCGGCGACCCGCACGGTCAAGACCGGCATCGGTTCGGCCGCCCCCACCCCGCTGCGGGCCCGCGCCGCCGAGGACTTCCTGAACGCCGCGCTCGAAGAGGGCGGCTTCTGGGAGAGCGGCAAGATCATCACCCCGTCGATCGCCAAGCAGTTCGCGGAGCTCGCCTCCGGCGCCTGCAACCCGATCGACGACGTGCGCGGCACCGCGAAGTACCGCCGCCACGCGGTCGGCATCATGGCCCGCCGCACGCTGGGCTGGACCTGGGAGCAGTACCGCGGCACCGCCCGCACGCTTGAAGGAGCTGCATAGCAATGCGCGTGAATTTCACGGTCAACGGCCGTAAGCAGGAAGCCGACGACGTCTGGGAGGGCGAGAGCCTGCTCTACGTCCTGCGTGAGCGCATGGGTCTGCCCGGCTCCAAGAACGCCTGCGAGCAGGGCGAGTGCGGTTCCTGTACGGTCCGCCTCGACGGCGTCCCCGTCTGCGCCTGCCTCGTCGCCGCCGGCCAGGTCGAGGGCCGCGAGGTCGTCACGGTCGAGGGCCTCGCCGACTTCGCCAAGCAGCGCGAAGAGAGCTGCGCGTCCGGTGCCTGCGGCTCCGGCGGTACGTCGCTCCAGGCCGCCCGGCAGTGGAGCGCCAAGGGCACCGACTCGCAGACCGGCGAGGGCGAGGAGCTCGCCCCGATCCAGCAGGCGTTCATCGACGCCGGCGCCGTGCAGTGCGGTTTCTGCACCCCGGGTCTGCTGGTCGCGGCCGACGAGCTCCTGGAGCGCAACGCCGAGCCGTCCGACGCGGACATCCGCGAGGCGCTCTCGGGCAACCTGTGCCGCTGCACCGGTTACGAGAAGATCCTGGACGCGGTGCGGCTTGCCGCGGCTCGTCAGGACCGTCAGGGAAGCGGGGTCTGATCATGGGCGTCACAGGTACCCCCACCAGCATCAACCAGGGGTCGAAGACCAAGGGCGGCATCGGCGAGTCCACACTCCGCCCCGACGGCACCCTGAAGGTCACCGGCGAGTTCGCGTACTCCTCGGACATGTGGCACGAGGACATGCTCTGGGGCCACACGCTGCGCTCCACCACCGCGCACGCCGAGATCCGGTCGATCGACACGTCCGAGGCGCTCGCCATGCCCGGCGTCCACGCCGTGCTGACGTACGACGACCTGCCCACCGAGGTGAAGAACTACGGCCTGGAGATCCAGGACACCCCCGTCCTCGCCCACGGCAAGGTCCGCCACCACGGCGAGCCGGTGGCCGTCGTCGCCGCCGACCACCCGGAGACGGCCCGCCGCGCCGCCGCCAAGATCAAGATCGACTACGCCGAGCTCCCCGTCATCACCGACGAGGCATCGGCGACGGCGCCCGACGCGCTGCTGATCCACGAGGGCCGCGACGACCACCACATCGGTCACGTCCCGCACCCGAACATCGTGCACCGCCAGCCGATCGTCCGGGGCAACGCCGACGAGGCCGCCGAGCGGGCCGACGTCATCGTCTCCGGCGAGTACGTCTTCGGCATGCAGGACCAGGCGTTCCTCGGCCCCGAGTCCGGCATGGCCGTACCCGGTGAGGACGGCGGCGTCGACCTGTACGTCGCCACCCAGTGGCTGCACTCGGACCTCAGGCAGATCGCCCCCGTCCTCGGCCTGCCCGAGGAGAAGGTCCGCATGACGCTCTCCGGCGTCGGCGGTGCCTTCGGCGGCCGCGAGGACATCTCGATGCAGATTCACGCCTGCCTCCTCGCCCTCCGTACGGGCAAGCCGGTCAAGATGGTCTACAACCGGTTCGAGTCCTTCTTCGGCCACGTCCACCGCCACCCGGCGAAGCTCTGGTACGAGCACGGCGCGACCAAGGACGGCAAGCTCACGCACATGAAGTGCCGGATCGTGCTGGACGGCGGCGCCTACGCGTCTGCCTCCCCGGCGGTCGTCGGCAACGCCTCGTCGCTGAGCGTCGGCCCGTACGTCGTCGAGGACGTCGACATCGAGGCGATCGCGCTCTACACCAACAACCCGCCCTGCGGCGCCATGCGCGGCTTCGGCGCGGTCCAGGCGTGCTTCGCCTACGAGGCGCAGATGGACAAGCTCGCGGCGAAGCTCGACATGGACCCGGTGGAGTTCCGCCGGCTCAACGCCATGGAGCAGGGCACGCTCCTGCCGACCGGCCAGCCGTGCGACTCCCCGGCGCCCGTCGCCGAGCTGCTGCGCCGCGTCAAGGCCATGCCGCTGCCGCCCGAGCAGCAGTGGCTCGCGGCCGGCGAGGAGGCGGACGTACGCGCCCTGCCCGGCGGTCTGTCGAACACCACGCACGGCGAAGGCGTCGTACGCGGCATCGGCTACGCGGTCGGCATCAAGAACGTCGGCTTCTCCGAGGGCTTCGACGACTACTCCACCGCCCGCGTGCGCATGGAGGTCGTCAACGGCGAGCCGTCGCGACCGTGCACACCGCGATGGCGGAGGTCGGCCAGGGCGGCGTCACCGTCCACGCGCAGATCGCCCGCACCGAGCTGGGCGTCGCCCAGGTGACGATCCACCCGGCGGACACCCGGGTCGGCTCGGCAGGCTCCACGTCCGCCTCCCGCCAGACGTACGTCACCGGTGGCGCGGTCAAGAACACCTGTGAGAACGTCCGCGAGAAGGTCCTGGAGATCGGACGGGCCAAGTTCGGCTCGTACCACCCCGCCTGGGCCACCGCCGAGCTGCTGCTCGAAGGCGGCAAGGTCGTCACCGACGGCGGCGAGGTACTGGCCGACCTGGTCGACGTGCTCGAGGGCGAGGCGGTCGACCTGGAGCTGGAATGGCGCCACCGGCCCACCGAGGCGTTCGACCTGCGCACGGGTCAGGGCAACGGCCACGTCCAGTACTCGTTCGCCGCGCACCGCGCGGTCGTCGAGGTGGACACCGAGCTCGGCCTGGTGAAGGTCATCGAGCTGGCCTGCGCGCAGGACGTCGGCAAGGCGCTCAACCCGCTGTCCGTCGTCGGCCAGATCCAGGGAGGCACCACCCAGGGCCTGGGCGTCGCGGTCATGGAGGAGATCATCGTCGACCCGAAGACCGCGAAGGTGCGCAACCCCTCCTTCACGGACTACCTGATCCCCACCATCCTCGACACGCCGACGATCCCCGTCGACGTACTCGAACTCGCCGACGAGCACGCGCCGTACGGTCTGCGTGGCATCGGTGAGGCCCCCACTCTCTCGTCGACCCCGGCCGTCCTCGCGGCGATCCGGAACGCGACGGGTCTGGAACTCAACAGGACGCCGGTGCGCCCCGAACACCTCACGGGCACCTGATCGCCCGAGTTCCGCCGGAAAGCTCCCCGGGCGGTGCCGTGCCTCCAAGGAACGTCACACTTCCCCGCCTGCCACCGCCCGGGGCCCCCGTACCGCACCGCTCGCGGTCCTCGCAGCACCCGTTTTTCCGCTCAACCGGTTTTGCCCCGGTTCGTCTCGGGCCGTCCCCCGGGTCGTGCAGCCCTCGCACCATCCCAAATCCCGCGTTTCCAGTCTTCATGCGGGTGCCCCTTTGAACCTTGGGAGACAGGCACCATGACCCAGCAGTCCGCAGAGCCGACGACCACGGCGGAGGACGCCGGCGCGGGAACGCGCCAGCCCGCCGGCCGGTCGTGGCTCGACCGCTACTTCCACATAACGCACAGAGGGTCCACGGTCGCCCGTGAGGTCCGCGGCGGCATCACCACCTTCATGGCGATGGCGTACATCATCCTGCTGAACCCGGTGATCCTCTCGGTCCCCGATGTGGCGGGCAACAGGCTCGACGGCAATCAGCTGACCACCGCGACGGTCGCCGCCGCCGCCGTGACCACCATCGTGATGGGCTTCGTCGGCAATGTGCCGCTCGCGCTCGCGGCGGGTCTCAGCGTCTCCGCCGTCATGGCCTTCCAGGTCGCCCCGGAGATGACCTGGGGCAACGCGATGGCCATGTGCGTCATCTACGGCCTCGTGATCATCCTGCTCGTCGTCACCGGCCTGCGGGAACTCATCATGAACGCCATCCCGCTGGCCCTGAAGCACGCCATCACCATGGGCATCGGCCTGTTCGTCTGCCTCATCGGCCTGGTGCAGGCCGGCTTCGTCACCTCCATGCCCGGAGAGGGCGGCATCGCCGGCGCCAAGCCGATCCAGCTCGGCACGAGCGACATGCTCACCGGCTGGCCGGTGCTGTGCTTCTCCTTCACCGTTCTGCTGATCTTCCTCCTCCAGGTGCGCAAGGTCCCCGGCGCGATCCTCATCGGCATCGTCGGCGGAACCGTCTTCGCGGCGCTGGTCCACCAGCTCGCCGGCCTCGACCAGAAGGCCTGGGGCCTGAACGCCCCCGAGCTCACCGGCGGCATCGTCAGCACGCCGGACTTCGGCCTCTTCGGCAGCGTCTCCTTCGACGGCATCGGCAGCATCGGCGGCATCACCGTCGGCGTCATCGTCTTCACCCTGGTGCTGGCGGGCTTCTTCGACGCCATGGGAACCATCATCGGCATCGGCCAGCAGGCCAACCTCGCCGACAGGGACGGCAAGATGCCCGGCCTCAACAGGGCCCTGGCCGTCGACGGCGCGGGCGGCGCGATCGGCGGTTTCGCCGGTGCCTCCGGGCAGACGGTGTTCGTCGAATCCACCGCGGGCGTCGGCGACGGCGCGCGGACCGGCTTCGCCAGTGTGGTCACCGGCCTGGCCTTCACGCTCTGCCTCTTCTTCACCCCGCTGGCCCAGCTCATCCCGACCCAGGTGGCCGCCGCCGCGCTGGTCGTCATCGGCGCGATGATGCTGACCAACGCCAAGCACATCGACTGGGACGACACGGCGACCTCCATCCCGGTCTTCCTGACCACCGTGCTGATGCCGTTCACGTACTCCATCACCGCGGGCATCGCGGCCGGCGTCATCGCCCACGTGCTGATCAAGACGGCGCAGGGCAGGGTGCGGGAAGTGGGCTGGCTGATGTGGGTACTGGCCGCCGTCTTCCTCGCCTACTTCGCACTCCACCCCATCGAGGGCTGGCTGGGCGTCAAGTAGCGCCCCGCCCCCTCCCGCACCCCCCGTAAGGAGACAGTCATGCTGGACATCGCCGAAGAACTCAACCGGTGGGTCGAGCAAGGACGCGACTTCGCCGTCGCCACGGTCGTGGCGACGAACGGCAGCTCGCCCCGGGAGCCCGGAGCGGCTCTGGCGGTCGACTCCGGGGGCATGGCGATCGGCTCCGTCTCCGGCGGGTGCGTGGAGGGCGCGGTGTACGAACTGTGCCAGCAGGCTCTCCAGGACGGCCGGGCCGTCCTGGAGAGCTTCGGCTACAGCGACGAGGACGCGTTCGCCGTGGGCCTGACCTGCGGCGGCGTGATCGACATCCTCGTCTTCGGTACGCCGGACTCTCCCGCAGGGAGGTGTTCGCGGCCGCGCTGGCCACCGCCGCGCGTGGGGGCACGGCGGCGGTCGCGCGGATCACGGACGGGCCGGCCGAAGTCATGGGCCGTGCCCTGCTCGTACGCCCCGACGGTTCGCACGACGGCTCGTTTGCCTGTGAAGGAAGCCTCGGCGGGCACCCGGAGCTGGACCGTACGGCGGCGGGCGAGGCCCGCGCCATGCTCGACGCGGGACGCACCGGCACCGTCCTCATCGGCGAGGACGGCTCGCGCAGCGGCCGCCGCTGACGCTCCTCGTCGAGTCGAGCGTCCCGGCCCCCCGCATGATCGTCTTCGGCGCCATCGCGCGCCGCCGCGCTGGTGCGCGTCGGCAAGTTCCTGGGCTACCACGTGACCGTGTGCGACGCCCGGCCCGTCTTCGCCACCGCCACGCGCTTCCCCGAGGCCGACGAGATCGTCGTCGAGTGGCCGCACCGCTACCTGGAGTCGACCGAGGTCGACGGCCGTACGGTGCTCTGCGTCCTCACCCACGACGCCAAGTTCGACGTCCCGCTGCTGGAACTGGCGCTGCGCCTGCCGGTCGCGTACGTCGGCGCGATGGGCTCCCGCCGCACCCACGAGGACCGCAACAGGCGGCTGCGCGAGGTCGGCGTCACCGAGCTCGAACTGGCCCGCCTGCGCAGCCCCATCGGCCTCGACCTCGGCGCCCGTACGCCCGAGGAGACCGCCCTGTCCATCGCCGCGGAGATCGTCGCGTCCCGGCGCGGCGGCACCGGCGTCTCCCTCACCGGCGCGCACACCCCGATCCACCACGAGGGTCCCGGGGAACCGGCCGGGCGGATAGGTTCCGTCGCCTGACCGTGGCAGGGACGTACAGTGTCCGGCGTGAGTGACCTTCGCCGGACCCGGGCCCGGACCCGTGTACGCGCGGCCGTGGCCGCGGGCCTGACCCTGTGCGCGGGGCTCGGCGTCCGGGCCGTGGCGGACGGCGACATCGCCAAGTACCCGGGGGACGCGCTCTACACCGTCCTGCTGTGCACGCTAGCCCTGCTCCTCGCGCCCGCGACCCGCCCGCCGGTGGCCGCCGCCGTCGCACTGGGGCTCAGCTGGGCGTCGAGTGCGCCCAGCTCACCGGTGTACCCGCGGAGCTGGCCGAACGCAGTACGGCCGCCCGGCTGGTGCTCGGCTCGACCTTCAACGCGCCCGACCTGCTCTGGTACGCCGTCGGCGCCGGCCTCTTCCTGCTCATATGCGCCGTGGTGCCCCGGCCGAGCGGTCCGCGCCACGCGTCGTGATGTGAGGCGTGGGAGCGCTCCCTGTCCCACCTCTCGCGAGCCAGGAGCGACCCCGTGCACAGCAGAAGACCCATCCTCCCGTCCCTGACCGTCCTGACCGCGGTACCCCTCACCCTGACCGGCCTGACAGCGGCGCTTTTCCTGGGCGTGCTGTCCGCCGGCGCGACCGACGACTCGGCCGGCCCGGATGCCCCGGACGGCTCCGCCGCCACCCGTCTGTACGCCCCCGCGCCAACCCGGCGGCGTACCGCCAGGCCGACGAACTGGACCGCGGCAAGCACTCGCGCGAGGCCGCCGGGCTCCGGGCCATGGCCCGCACCCCGCACGCCGTCTGGCTGGCCGGCCGCACCCCGGAGGAGGTCAGGACGAGACGCGCGTCGTCGTCCGCGACGCCGCCCGGGACAAGGCGACGCCCACGCTGGTGCTCTACCACGTCCCGGGCCGCGACTGCTCCCTGTACTCGGCGGGCGGCCTGCGCGACAGCGCCGAGTACCGGGAGTGGATCGGCGGCGTGGCGAAGGGCATCGGCGACAGCCGCGCGCTCGTCGTCCTCGAACCCGACGCGCTCGCCCTGGTGCCCTCCGACTGCCCGGACGGCGGCGCCAAGGACACCAAGGGGGCGAAGGAGGCCAGGACGGCCGCGCGCTACGCCCAGCTCACCGACGCCGTCACCACCCTCGCCGCGCTGCCCCGCACCAAGGTGTACGTCGACGCCGGGCACCCCTCCTGGCACACCGTGGACAGCATCGTGCCCCGGCTGGTCAAGGGCGGTGTCGCACGTGCCGCGGGCTTCTCCGTGAACGTCGCCAACTACAGCACCGACAGCACGAACGCCTGGTACGGCAAGCTCATCTCCTCCTGTCTGGCCTACGTGGACAAGGGCGGCAAGGCGTCCGACTGCCCCAGCCAGTCGTGGTCGAGGGCCGACGCCCAGAACTGGCTCGACCGTCATGTGGGCGTCCCCGACCCGGCCCGTATGAAGCACTTCGTCACCGACACCAGCCGCAACGGCCAGGGCCCGTGGACCCCGCCCGCCGGCAAGTACAGCGACGCGCAGGACTGGTGCAACCCGCCGGGACGCGGCCTCGGCGCCCGCCCCACCACCCGCACCGGGGACCCGCTGAACGACGCCTACCTGTGGATCAAGACGCCGGGGGAGTCGGACGGCGAGTGCCTGCGCGGTACGGCCGGACCCCAGGACCCCGAGCGCCGTACGGTCGACCCGAAGGCGGGCCTCTCGGTTCCCCGAGCAGGCACTGGAACTGGTGCGGCTCGCCAGCCCGGCCATCATGCCGCGCTGAGGAAACGGCGGGGGACCGCCCGCGCCTGCCCCCCGCTCGGAGGGGGACCCCGCCCAGGGCAGCCTGGGCGGGCCGCCGTTCCGGAGCACCGCTCCGCGACCAGGCGTTCGGTGACCGGGCTCTCGCCGGGAGCTGTCAGGACATGGTGACGGGCCGCTGGGAGGGCGCCCGCGACCTGCTCGCCGAGCATCTCCGCGACGACGCGGAGAGACGGTTCGTCCGCCGGCGGGACAAGCTGCCGGCCTGACCTCTCCGACCTGCCCCACGGCGCAATATTGGCATAAAATTTACATATGGGCAGTAATGAGCATGAGACCGAAGCGCGGGCCCGGCACGTGTGCCCGGTCTGCAAGCAACCCGTCCAGACAGTGATCAAACGACACAAGTCTCTGGGAGTCTTCGTGCCCGTCTGGCGCCCGGGGCCGTGCCAGAACCCCGACTGCTCCGCGTACGAGGCACAAGAGGAACCGGAAGGCGGGAAGCGCGAATCCCACTCGTAACGGGGGACGCCTCGCTCGGTTCGAGGCGCCCCGTTCCGATGTGCCAAAGTGGCGGCATGCTGGAGCTCGCGATTCTGGGATTCCTGGCCGACGGGCCACTGTACGGAGACGAGCTGCGCCGCCGCACGGAGCGCCTGTCCAGCCGCTTCCGGCCGGTCGGTGAGGGCAGCCTCCGCCCGGTGATCGACCGCCTCGTCGAGGCCGGCCTGCTGGACCGGCGGATCGAGCCGGGCGCCGCGACCGCCCGGCAGCACACCCTGAGCCTGACCGGCACCGGCCACGCCGAGCTGCTGCGGCGGCTCCGGGCCCCCGACGACCTGGACATCAGCGACAGCGCCCGGTACTTCACGATCCTGGCGTTCCTCTCCCGGCTCCCCGACCCCGGCGACCGCCACGCGGTGCTGCGCCGGCGACTGGAGTTCCTGGAACAGCCGAGGCACTCCTTCCATGATGCCGATGCCGATGCCGATGCCGATGCCGATGCCGATGCCGATGCCGACGGCGCGGACGACCCGTACCGTCGCGGGACGCTCGCCGTCGCCCGGGCCGCCGACCACGCGGAGCGGTCCTGGCTGCGGGAGGTCACAGCCGAAGGAACCGGGGCGGCGCAAGCACCAGTCCGCACACGAGGGCCGGGCGTCCTCGCCCGGTTGGCGGCACTGACCGGCGGTGCGCCCGCCGCCCACCGAGGCGGTGCGCTGTGGCGCCTGGACGAGAGCGGCCGGCAGCTGGACGCGAATGTGATCCGCCTGGCGCCCCGCGCCCAAGTCGCTCCGCACGTCGAGCCCGGCCTGGACGTCCTGGTGTACGTGGCACAGGGAGCCGGCCTGCTGGAATGCGGCGGCGAACGGCACGAACTCGCACCGGGGGCCGTGGCATGGCTGCCGCACGGAGCCCGACGCGCCGTCTCGGCAGGCCCCGACGGCCTGGCCTACCTCACGGTCCACCGCCGCCGCCCGGGGCTCACCATCCGCAACGCCCCGCCCGTGTCACCCGTGGCGGAGGAGGGCGGCGAGGCGGCCTGTCTGCTGGACCGGGTCTGCCCCGACTGCGGCCGTCTCGCGACGGAGCGCGGCGACCGGTACTGCGGCCGGTGCGGCACCCCCCTGCCCTCTCCCTGAGGCCCTGCCGCCCCTTCACCCCTGCGCGGATCCTCTCGGAACCCGGCCGGAGTTTCCCGTACGGAAACAGGTGCCCCGGGCCTCGAAGCGGTCATGAACCCCCGGCCCCACCCGGACCGTTCTCACGACGCCGACGCGCACGTGCCGCTGGACGGTCTGGCCCAGGTGGGCAGCGAAACGCCCGTCGGACGGCCGGCCCAGCCGGAAGAGACCGCGCCCACCTGCGTGTATCTCGCCTCGGACGCCGATTCGGGCTTCACGGTGGGCGAGGCCATCGCCGTGACCGGCGGCGAGACGGACACCCGCTGACGGGAGGGACTACGGGTGGTGGGTCTCGCCACCGGAGACCGCTGCCGAGCCGAGAAGCTCGTGCAACAGGTGCGAAGCCGTGATCACGCCGAACAGGCGCGTCCCCTCCCGGGTCTTCTCCGCCACCGCGACCAGCGGGCTGCGCACCCGTGCCATCAGCGCGGCCACCTCCAGCGCGGTGTCGTCGGGGTCGGCGATCGGCGGCGGGGCCGTGGTGGGGGGAAGACAGTCGCCGACCCGGCGCCCGGCCAGGGCCTCGCAGAGCCGGTCGGCGTGCTTCTCGTCGATGACCGCGGCGAGCGCCGGATCGTCGATCACGTAGGAGGGGACCAGGATCTTGACCATCTGGGAGGCGGGGAGGATCGCCTTCGGCTCGCCCCGCCCGTCGAGCACCAGCAACCCGGGAAGCCGGTGCTCGGACATCAGCCGGGCGGCCTCCAGAGCATCGCTGCCGATGCTCACGGCTTCGTACTCCTCTGCCAGGTCACGCGCGCGCACGGCCGGCTCCCGTCTTCTCGGAGAAGGCTCAAGGCTCTTGTGTCTTTTTTGTTCCTCTTGGTCCCAGCCTCATTCACATGCCGGATTCTGACCAGACCATTGATGCGAAACATACGGAGAAAATCAGCCGCATCAGCCGCATCAGCCGCACCACACACCCCTCAGGCCAGGGTGAAGTAGCGCAGCCAGACGTACGCCGCCGCGATCGCCACGGTGATGAAGGTGACGACGAGCCCGTACTTGGTGAACTGCCAGAACGAGATGGGGGTGCGGTTGCGTTCGGCGATGCCGAGGACGACGACGTTGGCGCTGGCTCCGATCGCGGTGGCGTTGCCGCCGAGGTCCGCCCCGACGGCCAGGGCCCACCACATGACGTGGTCGCCGGAGCCGCCGACCGACTCGACGAGGTCGCTGGTGATGGGCGCCATGGTGGCGACGTACGGGATGTTGTCGACGATGCCGGAGAGCGCGGCGGAGGCCGTCAGCAGCAGCATGGAGCCGCCCAGTTCGTTGCCGCCGATGGCGTCCGCGAGTGCCTTGGACACCTGGCCGATCACACCGGTCTCGATCAGCCCGCCGATCATCACGAAGAGCCCCGCGAAGAAGGCGAGCGTGGGCCACTCGACCTCACCGAACACGTCACCGGTCCGCACGCTGGAGACGGCGACGAGCAGCCCGGCGCCGAGCAGGGCGACGACGCTGGGCTCGTAGTGCAGTACGGGGTGCAGGACGAACCCGGCCATGACGAGCGCGAGGACGGCCAGGCCCTGGACGAGGAGGCGGGGGTCGCGGATGGCCTCGCGTTCCTCCAGTGACATCACCTCGGCCGCGCGCTCCTCGTCGTACACGAACGACCTGCGGAACAGCCACCGGCACAGCGCGATCAGGACCAGGAGCAACAGCGCGGACAGCGGGGCGAGGTGGACGAGGAAGTCGTTGAAGGTCAGGCCGGCCCGGCTGGCGATGATGATGTTCGGCGGATCACCGACCAGCGTGGCCATGCCGCCGATGTTGGACGCCAGCACCTCGGCAATCAGAAAGGGCGCCACCGGCAGCCCGAGCCGCTCGCAGACCAGCAGCGTCACCGGGGCGACGAGCAGCACGGTGGTGACGTTGTCGAGGAGCGCGGAGGCGACGGCCGTGATGACGACCAGCATGGTCATCACCCGGAAGGGTCTGGCCCTCGCTCTCTTCACCGACCAGATGGCGAGGTACTCGAACATGCCGGTCTTCTTCAGCACGCCGACGATCATCATCATGCCGAGCAGCAGGAAGATGACGTTCCAGTCGACCCCGCTGTGCTCGGAGTAGAAGGCCGACTTGTCGTCGGTCGCCCCGATCGCCAGCATCAGCCCGGCGCCGCCGAGGGCGGCGGCCACGCGGTGCACCTTCTCGCTGATGATCAGGGCGTACGCGCCGACGAAGACGACGAGGGCCGCCCAGCTCTGCCAGTCGCTCACGACGCTCCGACGATGTGGGTCATCAGGCAGGCGGCCGTGATGGCGCCCAGCAGACGCACCTCGTCGCCCTCGCGCTCGATCACGGCGACCAGCGGGCTGTGCGTACGGGCCATGAGCGCCGCCACTTGCAGCGCACCGGCGTCGGGACCGACCACCGGTGGGGCGTAGCCGCGCCGCGGCAGCCATTCGGCGACCGTCAGCCCGGTCATCCGCTCCGTGACCTCGTCGAGGTGCCGGTCGTCGATCACGGTGGAGAGCAGCGGGTCCTCCAGTACGTAGTCGGGCACCAGCTGTTGATGAGCTGGGAGCCCGGCACGATGGCGTACGGGCGATGGTCGGCGTCGACCACGAGCAGCGCGGGCAGCTTGTGCTCGGAGAGCAGCCGGGCCGCGTCCACCGCGTCGGCGTCGGTCGACACGGAGGGGTAGGTCTCCGCGAGATCACGTGCGAGCATGGCCGTTCTCCTTGCTGTGGTGGGCGTCTGACGGGAACGAGGGCCGTCCGGCGGAGGCCGGCGGGGTAGTGCGTGAGCAGGGCCGTGCCATGGAGGCGAGCGGTGTGGCAGGCCCCGGGGCGCGGGCCGGGTTCTTCCCGTGCTCGCGCAGCGTGGGGAACGAGACGTGCCTGCCGTTGGCGAACAGCGCCGGGGCCGCGGCGACCACGAGGATGTCGCTGTCCGCGGCGGAGTGGGCCGGAAGGGCCGTACGGGCGGCGAGCCCGGAGAGCGGCACGGCGATGAGCGGTGCGACTCCGAAGACGGCAATGAGAACCATGACTGGACCCCGATCGGCAAAGAGAGTTCTCTCAAGACCGCCGACCAGGCTTCCCGGCACACCGCGGGGAACCTTACACGTCATCTACATGATATCGGGAGGTATCCGACACATGGGGTGGCGCCAGGAAGCCGTCGGACCGGAACCGACCGCGCAAGGCCCGCCCTGACCCCCACCGCACCGCACCGCCGACCGTGGTCGGCTACGAGACGCTCGTGGACCCGGCCGAGGCCGACTCGGTGGACTTCCCGCTGCTCGTGGGTGCGCGAGACGTCACTGTCCGGCCCGTCCTCGGTGGCTCGACGGCTCCTTCTTGTCGTCGGGATCAGCCCCGGCAGGTTCTGCGTCCGGCCTTCGCCCGGCGCTGCTCGTCCGCTCGGGCGTGCGTCGGCCCGGGTTCTGGCCGTCCTTCCGGGACCGGTCTCCATTGGGTGCGACCGGCTGCCGATGCGAGTCCGACGGAATCGCGAAGACCCCGGTGTTCCCGCTGGGCAACGGCTTCGGGCTCTGCAGCCCCGTCCGTGCGTCGATCTGCGTGATCTTGTCGTTGTGTGTGACGGACGGCGTTCCAGGCGTGGGTGCGCCCGTTCGCGCACGAGGTTCGTCGCACCGTCCGGGCCCGGTTCGACGAGCGTGCGGGGGAGCGGCGTGCGCGAAGAGCCGCAGGTGCGGGAAACCCCGGCCGGGCGGTGCCCGCCGTCCCCGGGGAGGCGCGCCGCCCGGCCGGGGCCGGTCAACCGTTCACTGCCGCTGCTGTCACTGTTCGGCGTGGGCCTGCGGGTTGCGTCGTACGCCGACCGCGGCGAGGACGGCACCGGCCACGCACAGCACGCCGGTGACGAGCGCGGCGGTGTGCACGCCGTTGAGGAACGCCTGGCCGCTGCCCTCGACGACCGCGGCCCGCAGCTGCGCCGGCATGTCACCGGAGACCGGTGAAACGCCCATCGCCACCGCGTCCTTGGCCTCGTGCAGTCCTTCGGCCATGGGCGCCGGAACCCCGGCGGAGGTGAGTTCGCCGGTCAGGGTCGAGCCGACCCTGCTGCTGATCAGGGACACCAGCACGGAGGTGCCGAGCGCTCCGCCGACCTGCAGCGCGGTGGCCTGCAGGCCGCCCGCCACACCGGCGTCCTTGACGGGCGAGTTGCCCACGATGGCTTCGGAGGAGGCGGCCATCACCATGCCGACGCCGAGGCCGAGGGCGATGAACGGCGGCCACATCGCGCCGTACGAGGAGTGCACGCCCCAGCCGAGCATTCCGAAGGAGGCGGCGGCCTGGAGCACCATGCCGAGCGGCATGGACAGCCGGGCGCCGAACTTCTCGGTGAGCTTCGCGCCCAGCGGGGAGGCGACGACGGACGCCAGGCTGAGCGGCAGGGTGCGCACGCCGGCCTCGACGGGGGTGAAGCCGCGCACGTTCTGCAGGTAGAGCATCACGAAGAAGATCACGCCGAGCAGGACGAAGAAGTTGACCGCGGTGATGATCGTGCCGATGGTCAGGGCCGGGCTGCGGAACAGCCGCATCGGGAGCAGCGGGTGCCCGATGCGCGTCTCGTACCAGCCGAACACCAGCAGGACGACGATGCCCGCGGCGAGGGTGCCCAGGGTCGTTCCCGAACTCCAGCCCCACGTCTCGCCCTTGACCACGCCGAAGACGACGACGAGCAGTCCGAGCGCCAGCAGGACGACGCCGGGGACGTCGAAGCGGTGGTCACCGGAGGCGTTCTTGCTCTGCGGCAGCACCAGCGCGCTGAAGACCAGCGCGATCACGCCGATGGGGGCGTTGATGTAGAAGACCGACTCCCAGTCGACGTGCTCGACGAGCAGACCGCCGACGATGGGGCCGAGCGCGGTGGACACGGACGACACCATGGCCCAGATGCCCACCGCCATGCCGAACTTCTTCGGCGGGAACACCGCCCGCAGCAGTCCGAGCGTGTTGGGCATCAGCAGGGCGCCGAAGAAGCCCTGCGCGGCGCGGAAGACGATGACGCCCTCGATCGAGCCCGCCAGGCCGATGGCGACGGAAGCGAGGGTGAAGCCGACGACACCGACGAGGTAGAAGGTGCGCCGGCCGAAGCGGTCGCCGAGCTTTCCGCCGAGGATCAGCGCGGCGGCCAGGGCCAGCAGGTAGGAGTTGGTGACCCATTGCAGGTCGGAGGTGGACGCGTTCAGGTCCCGGCCGATCTCCGGGTTGGCGATCGCGACGACGGAGCCGTCCAGGCCGACCATGAACAGACCGAAGGCGACGGCGATCAGCGTCAGCCAGGGGTTGCCGCGGCGGCGCCGGAGCGCCGGCCGGGGCGGGTGCGGGCAGGGGTGAGCGATCCACGGTGGTGGAGGGCATGAAGGTGTACTGCTTCCTGAGCGGGGGTGTACGGGTACGCGGGCGCCGTCAGCCGGCGGCGGGGTGGATGTGCCGCGCCAGTCCCTCGAGGGCACCGAGGGCGGAGCCGATGGCGTCGAGGTCCCCGTCGGTGGAGGGCGCGCAGCGCCTCGGCGACGTACCCGGTCATGAGGGTGTCGACCTCGGCGATCCGCTGCCGGGCCTCGGCCGTGAGGTGCAGGTGCGCGACTCGCTTGTCGGCCGGGTCCTGCCTGCGCTCCAGCTGCCCCTGGGCTGCCAGCTGGGTGACCAGGGCGCTCACGTTGTTCGGCTTCATCAGCAGTACGTCGGCCGCTGTGCGCACGGTGACACCGTCGCGCTCGCCGACGAGCCGCAGGAGCGCCAGCCGGCCCTCGGGCGGCTTGGGGTGCGGAAAGTCCTGGGCGACACGCCGGTCCAGGGCCCGGTGCAGCGCGGGCAGGACAGCCGACATCGCTGACGCGATGTGCTGGATGTCCTGTTCGGACGCGCTGGAGGCGGGCATGTGAACAGCGTAAGTATGGCTCGATACCTATGTCAACATACCCACTGGCTGGGGCGGGGAGCCGCCGGCGGGCCGGCGGCTCCTGGTCGGCTGGGGATCGGCCAGGGGTCGGCTCGTGGTCGGTCATTCGGCGGGGCAGGTACCGTATGGCAGGGATCTCACCAGGTGACAGGGAAGGAGGACACGTGCAGCAGTCCTCTGACGCCATGAAAGCGCCGACCATGGCGGACGTCGCCCGAGTGGCGGGCGTGTCGCACCAGACCGTGTCGCGTGTGCTCAGCAACCACCCGAACGTGCGTGAAACGACGCGTGACCAGGTCAACGAAGCCATCGCGCGGCTGGGGTACCGCCGCAACTCGGCTGCCCGTGCCCTGGCCACCCGCCGCACCCACACGCTTGGCGTCATCGCCGTCAACACCACCCTCCACGGGCCGGCGAGCACCCTTTCCGGGGTGCAGGAAGCGGCCAGGGGCCAGGACTATCTGGTGTCGACCGTCACCCTGCGCACGGTGACGCGAGCAGCGCTCACCCAGGCCATGGACCACCTCACGGCGTGGGGAGTCGAAGGCGTCATCGCCATCACTCCGCAGCGCGAGATGGTGCAGGCCCTCGCGGCCATGCAGACCCCCTTCCCCGTGGTCACGGTGGAAGGCGGACACAGCCTCGATCTCCCCGGCGTCTCCCTCGACCAGGCGCTCGGCGCCCGTATGGTCACCGAGCACCTGCTCGCCGCGGGGCACCGCACGGTGTGGCACGTCGCCGGCCCCCGGGACTGGCTGGAGAGCGAAGCACGCGCCGTCGGATGGGAAGACTGCCTGCGCGAGGCGGGGGCAGAGGTTCCGCCGCTCCTGCGGGGGGACTGGAGCCCTCTTTCCGGCTACCACGCGGGCCAGCAACTCGCAGGCCACGCCGCGGCCCGTGCCACGGGTGCCCCTCTGACCGCGGTCTTCGTGGCGAACGACCAGATGGCACTCGGGGTGCTCCGAGCCCTGCGGGAAGCGGGCATGAGGACGCCCGCCGACGTGGCGGTGGCCGGGTTCGACGACATTCCGGAGGCCGAGTTCTTCCCTCCGCCCCTCACCACCGTCCGGCAGGACTTCGCCGCGATCGGCCGCAGCAGCATCGCCCTGCTGCTGGAGCACATCGAGGGCCGTACGACCGAAGCGGCCCACCTCACCATCGAACCTGAGCTCATCGTGCGCGCCAGCACCGCTCGACAGCCGGACCCGGCCCTGTCCCGTTGACGTGTCTCCCTCCGGCCGGCACACCAGCTCCGGCCGGCACACCAGTGCCCGGCAGTGCCAGGACCCGAAGGCATCAAAATGAGTACCGCAGTCGTGATTTCCGGGCCGGGCGCACACAGGCTGGTCCCTCATGAACCGACGCCGCCCGGGCCCGGGGAAGCGCTCGTCCGCGTGCACGCGGTGGGCATCTGCGGCAGTGACCTGGACGTCCTGCGGGGTGCCCGGCCCGCCGGATACGTGCGGTATCCGCTCACGCCGGGGCACGAGTGGTCCGGGACCGTGGAGAGCGTCGGGGAGCTCGTGCCAAAGGCGCTGGTCGGACGGAAGGCCGTCGGCGAGGGGTTCCGCAACTGCCAGGCGTGCGAACGGTGTCACGCCGGGGAGAACACGCTGTGCGACGCCGGCTACGAAGAAACCGGGTTCACCCGGCCCGGAGCGATGGCCGCGACCCTCACTCTGCCGGCGCGGCTCCTGCACATCCTGCCCGACGACACGGACCTGACCGCGGCCGCACTGCTGGAACCGGCCGCCCGCGTCGCCGCTGCCGTCCTGAAGGCGGCCGTCCTCCCCGGCGAACGCGTCGCCGTGGTGGGCGACGGAACGGCCGGCATGCTCGCCGTCCAGTTCATGGCGGCGGCGTCCCCGGCCCGGCTGACGGTCGTCGGCTCGTGTCCGAGCCGCCGGGGGCCGGCCCTGTCGTTCGGGGCCACCCACTGCGGCGCGTACGACCGGAATCCCTCTCCGGACTTCGACGTCGTCGTGGAGACCACCGGCCGGGCCTCCTCGGTGAACTTCTCCATGACCCTCCTGCGGCGTGGCGGCCGCCTCGTGCTCGCGGGCACGCCGGCGCCGGGGGCCGCCGGAATCGACCCGGAGGTGCTGACCGCACGGCAGCTGGAGATCCAGTCCGTCTTCGGTGCGGCGACCGCTGCCTGGTCACACGCGGTACGCGCCCATGGTTCCGGGCTGCTCTCCCTCCTGCCGCTGATCACGCACGAGTTGCCTCTGGACGCGTTCCCGCAGGCCGTCGCCCTGCTGGACGGCGAGGGCCCCGGAGTGGGCAAGGTGCTCCTGAAACCGAACTCTTAGGGGCGCCGGCCTCGGCGGCCTGCTCCCGCCCTGGCCCCGGCCCGCTCCAGGCGCTGTCAGGCGATGGGGCGGGCGGTGCTGGCGCGGACGATGAGCTGTGGAGCCACGGTCAGATGGGTCTCCCGCACCGCGCGTTCCTCGATGCGGTCGATCAGGAGCCTGATGCTGGCGCGACCGATCGCTCCGAAGTCCTGCCGGACGGTGGTGAGGGGCGGAGGGAAGAATTCCGCTTCAGGGATGTCGTCGAAGCCGGCGACCGCGACGTCCGCCGGCGTACGCACGCCGGCTTCACTCAGGGCGCGCAGCACCCCCAGCGCCATCTGGTCGTTGGCGACGAACACGGCGCTGAGCCGGGGGTCCGGGCCACTGCGCCTGCCCGCCCTGCCCGCCAGCTGCTGGCCGATCCGGAACCCGGAGAGGGGGCTCCAGTCCCCCACGAGCGCGGGAGGGACCGGCGCTCCCGCGTCCTCCAGTGCGGCCCGCCAGCCCGCGGTGCGTGCTTCGGCCTCCAGCCAGTCCTGTGGGCCGGCGACGTGCCACACCGTCTCGTGACCGACGGCGAGCAGATGCTCCGTCACCAGCCGGGCCCCCAGGTACTGGTCGAGGGCCACCCCGGGGAGGGCCAGGCTGTGCCCGCCCTCGACCGTGACCACCGGGAACGGGGTGCGCAGCTCGGCCAGCGCGTCCACGGCCTGCCGCTGGGAGGTGATCACCACGACCCCCTCCACGCCCCACGTGGCCAGGTGGGTCATGGCCTGCGTCAGCGCGTCCTTGTCGATGGTGCGCAAGCTGACCGCGGACACCAGGTACCCCTGCTCGCGCGCCGCCCCTTCGAGCCCGGAGAGTGTGCTCGCCGGCCCGTGGAACGTGGTGTTGACGGCGATGACGCCAAGAGTGCGGGTGCGGCGGGTGGCAAGGGCGCGGGCGGCGGAGTTGCGCCGGTAGCCCAGCTCGTCGATGGCCCGCTGCACCCCCGCCCGCGTGGCCTTCCGTACGTTGGGGTGGCCGCTCAGGACCCGGGACACGGTCTGGTGGGACACCCCCGCCACGCGGGCCACGTCCGCCATCGTCGGGGGGCGGTCCGTAGCGGACTGACGCACGGGCATCTCCCTGAGGGTGGGCAGGCGCGCTGAAGGTGCGCTGCTGACTGGAGGACTGCGTACGGAGCCCCGGTGCGGGATCTCGTTGTGTTAGCGCGATCATCCTACGCCAGTCACGTGTGATGAAGAATCTATAACGAGCCTCGTAACTCTTGAGTTTCGTCTGTGTTAGCGCTCACACTTCTCCAGCGGCCGCACGAAACCTGCTGTGGCCTGTCACGTCGCCGTGCCGGCCTTTTGGGCCGGCCCAGCAGTCCCTCCCCGCACCGCAGAGGGCACCCGGCGTGCCGCTGCTGTAGGTGCGTTTCGAAGCACGAGAGGAACCGCAGATGCCCAAGAAGGTTGTTTCCGCCGTCGCCGCCGGACTGCTTGCCGCGTCCTTCCTGACCGCATGCTCCGCCGACTCCACCGGCGGGGGTGACGGCCGGCTCGTCCTCGGCTTCGCCCAGGTCGGCGCGGAGAGTGGCTGGCGCACCGCCAACACCAAGTCGGTGCGGGAGTCGGCCGAGGAGGCGAAGGTCACCCTCAAGTTCTCCGACGCGCAGCAGAAGCAGGAGAACCAGATCAAGGCGATCCGTTCCTTCATCCAGCAGAGAGTCGACGTCATCGCCTTCTCGCCGGTGGTCGAGTCCGGCTGGGACACCGTGCTCAAGGAGGCCAAGAACGCCAAGATCCCGGTCGTTCTGACCGACCGCGCCATCGACTCGAAGGACACCTCGCTCTACACCACCTTCCTCGGCTCCGACTTCGTCGAGGAGGGCAAGAAGGCCGGCGACTGGCTGACCAAGGAGTACGAGGGCAAGGACGGGACGGTGAACATCGTCGAGCTCCAGGGCACCACCGGCTCCGCCCCCGCCAACGACCGCAGGGCGGGCTTCGCGCAGGCCGTCAAGGGCGACCCGAAGTTCAAGGTCGTGGCCTCGCAGACCGGCGACTTCACCCGAGCCAAGGGCAAGGAGGTCATGCAGGCGTTCCTCAAGTCGCAGCCCGACATCGACGTCCTGTACGCGCACAACGACGACATGGCGCTCGGCGCCATCCAGGCCATCGAGGAGGCCGGCAAGAAGCCCGGCACCGACATCAAGATCATCTCGGTGGACGGCATCAAGGACGCCTTCCAGGCCATGGCCGACGGCAAGATCAACGTCGTGGTCGAGTGCAACCCCCTGCTCGGCGACCAGCTGATGGACCTCGCCAAGAAGGTCTCCAAGGGCGAGTCCGTCCCGGCCCGCGTGAAGGTCGACGAGGGAGTCTTCACCCAGGAGCAGGCCGCAGCCGCCCTCCCGGACCGCAAGTACTGACCGCGGCGGGACGGCCGGGGGCGTGAGAACGCCCCGGAGCGCCGGACGGCAGGGCCGGCGGCGAGCGCCCGCACCCCGTGCCCGCATCGCACCACCGCAACCACCCCATGACGTACGGGGGCACCGCTGTGCCGACGGTGCCCCCGGCACCCGACACGAGAGGACGGGCGGATGGCAGGCCCTCCCACCACTGACAGGTCCTTGACCACCGAGGTCGGCGCGGACCGGCGCCCCGTCCTCGAACTGCGGGGAGTACGGAAGGAGTTCCCCGGCGTCGTCGCCCTCGACGGAGTCGACCTGCGTCTCTTCCCCGGAGAAGTGCACGCCCTGATGGGGGAGAACGGCGCGGGGAAGTCCACGCTCATCAAGGTCCTGACCGGGGTCCACCCGTCCGACGGCGGCAGCGTCACGCTGGCCGGCGAGGACGTCCACATCTCCGGCCCTCTCCAGGCTCAGCAGACCGGCATCAGCACCGTCTACCAGGAGGTCAACCTCTGCCCCAACCTCTCGGTGGCGGAGAACATCCTCATCGGCCGCGAACCGCGCCGCTTCGGCATGATCCACTGGCCGGAACTGCGCCGCCGCGCCCGTGAGCTGGTGCGCGACCTCGACCTCGACATCGACGTCAGCGCCCCGCTGAGCAGCTGCTCCCTGGCCGTCCAGCAGCTGGTCGCGATCGTGCGCGCGGTCGACATCTCCGCGAAGGTGCTCATCCTCGACGAGCCCACCTCCAGCCTCGACCGCGACGAGGTCAGGCAGCTCTTCACCGTGATGGGCCGGCTCCGGGACCAGGGCGTGGCGATCCTCTTCGTCACCCACTTCCTCGACCAGGTCTACGACATCTGCGACCGCGTCACCATCCTGCGCAACGGACGGCTGGAAGGGGAGTACGCCATCGGTGACCTCACCCGCGTACAGCTGGTCCAGCGCATGATCGGAGGCGAACTGGCCGAACTCGACGTCCTCTCCGACGCCTCACGGGCCGAAGCCGCCGAAGCCGCGGCCGGTGAGCCGTTCCTGCGGGCCGGGGCCCTGGCCCGCCGCGGCTCCATCGCCCCCTTCGACCTGGACATCCACGTCGGGGAGGTCGTCGGACTGGCCGGCCTGCTCGGCTCGGGCCGCACCGAGGCCGCCCGGCTGCTGTTCGGCGCCGACCAGAGCGACGAGGGCACCATCACCGTCAACGGTGAGCCCGCCGCCCTGCGTACGCCCCGGGCCGCCATCGCCCACAAGATCGCCTTCTGCTCGGAGAACCGCAAGGCCGAGGGGCTGGTCGGCGAGCTGACGGTCCGTGAGAACCTCGTCCTGGCCCTGCAGGCCGCCCGGGGCTGGGCCCGGCCCCTGTCCCGGAGCAAGCAGGACGAACTCGCCAGGCACTGGATCTCCGCGCTGGACATCCGGCCCGCCAGCCCGGAGACGCAGATCCGCAACCTCAGCGGCGGCAACCAGCAGAAGGTGCTGCTCGCCCGCTGGCTGCTGACCGACCCCCGGCTGCTGATCCTCGACGAGCCCACCCGCGGCATCGACGTCGGCGCCAAGGCCGAGATCCAGAAACTCGTCCAGCGGCTGTCCGGCGAGGGCATGTCGGTCCTGTTCATCTCCGCGGAACTCGAAGAGGTACTGCGGCTCAGCCACCGCGTCGGCGTCCTGCGGGACCACCGCATGGTGGCCACCCTGACCAATGACGGCACCCTCACACCGGAACGCATCATGGCCACCATCGCCACCGGAGCCCAGAAATGACCAAGCACCGCCTGTTCTGGCCCGCCGCCGTCCTGCTCGCACTCCTGCTGGCCAACGTCGCCTTCAACCACGACTTCTTCGCCATCCGGGTCAAGGAGGGCCACCTCTACGGCAGCCTGATCGACATCCTCCAGTTCGGCGCACCGCTGGTGCTGGTCGCCCTGGGCATGTCCCTGGTCATCGCCACCCGCGGCATCGACCTGTCGGTCGGCTCCACCGTGGCCATCTCCGGCGCGCTGGCCTGCGAGCACATCGCCACGTCCGCGTCGCCGGCCGCGCTGTCGACGGTGCTCGAAGCCGTCGGCATCTCCCTCGTCGTCGCACTGGTCCTCGGCCTGATCAACGGTCTCCTGGTCGCCAGGCTCGACGTCCAGCCGATCATCGCGACCCTCATGCTGATGGTCGCGGGCCGCGGCGTCGCCCAGCTCATCACGGACGGCCAGATCCTCACCGTCTCCAGCGCCCCCTACAAGCTCATCGGCGGCGGCTACTGGCTGACGATCCCCTTCGCCGTGATCCTCGCCGCCGTGCTGGTCGCCCTCACCGGGCTCCTCACCCGCCGCACCGCACTCGGCCTGCTCATCGAGTCGGTCGGCGGCAACCCCACGGCCAGCCGGCTCGTCGGCATCCGCGCCACCGGACTGCTCACCCTCGTCTACGTGTTCAGCGCCCTGTGCGCCGCCGTCGCCGGGCTGATGATCAGCTCGAACGTCTCCAGCGCCGACGGCAACAACGCCGGCCTGTGGATCGAGCTCGACGCCATCCTCGCCGTCGTCATCGGCGGCGGCGCGCTCACCGGAGGCCGCTTCTCCCTCGGTGGCACCGTGCTCGGCGCGCTGATCATCCAGACGCTCACCACCTCCGTCTACTCGATGGGCATTCCCCCCGAGACGACCCTGGTCTTCAAGGCGCTGGTCGTCATCGCGGTCTGCCTCGTCCAGTCGTCGGCCTTCCGGGCCAAGGTCAATCTCCGGCGCCCGTCGTCCCGCCCGCCACTGAACCCCGGTCGCGCAAGAAACGTTGAGAAGCACGAGGTCGGCGCATGAGCACCCTGACTGACACCTTCCGCCGCAACGGGGCGTCCATCCCGCTGCTCGTGACCGCCGCGCTGCTGGTGATCATGTTCGCCGCCGGCTCGGTGCAGTACGAAGGCTTCTTCTCCGGGCAGGTACTGGTCAACCTGCTCATCGACAACGCGTTCCTGCTCGTCGTCGCCATCGGCATGACCTTCGTCATCCTCACGGGCGGCATCGACCTCTCCGTCGGAGCGATGCTCGCCCTCTCCACCATGGTCGCGGCCTGGCTCGTCGAACAGCACAACTGGCCGCCGCTGCTCGTCATCCCGCTGGTCCTCCTCATCGGCACGGCGTCCGGCACCCTGATGGGCTGGATCATCCACACCTTCGAGATCCAGCCCTTCATCGTCACCCTCGCCGGAATGTTCCTCGCCCGCGGGCTCTGCTACACCATCAGCACCGAGTCGATCTCCATCACCGACCCCACCTTCGTCTCGATCGCCCAGACCAGGCTGTCGCTGCCGGGCGGCCTGTTCATCTCCCCCAGCGTGATCATCGCGCTGCTGGTCCTGCTCGCCGCCTTCATCGTCCTGCACCGCACCCGGCTCGGCCGCAACGTCTACGCGCTCGGCGGCAACGAGCAGTCGGCTCTCCTGATGGGCCTGCCGGTGGCCCGTACGAAGATCGCCGTCTACGCGATCAGCGGCTTCTGCTCCGCCCTCGGCGGCGTGCTCCTCACCTTCTACATGCTCTCCGGCTACGGGCTGCACGCCGTCGGTCTCGAACTCGACGCCATCGCGGCCACCGTCATCGGCGGGACCCTGCTCACCGGCGGCTCGGGCTTCGTCCTGGGCACCGCCCTCGGCGTGATGGTCCTCGGCCTCATCCAGACGGTCATCAGCTTCCAGGGAACCCTCAGCTCGTGGTGGACCCGCATCGTCATCGGCGGGCTGCTCCTCGTCTTCATCCTCCTCCAGCGCCTCAGCACCGGCCGCCGCCGGGCCTGAGAGCGCCTCCGGACCCGGTCCGGACCCGTCACGATCCGCCGCACCGGGCGCCCCCAGGGCGCGGCCGGCACGACCCCGCAAAGGAGCCCCGCGTGATCACCGACCTCATCACCGACCTGAACGCCGCACCGCACGACCGGAGTTCCGCGGCCCGCCGCGGAACACCGGCCCCCGGTCCGGCCGGACAGGCGTACCGCAGGCCGGGGCCCGCCCGGTGAGCACGCCCTATGCCGTACGCACGCCGGACGCCACGTACGCGACGAGCTCTGGGCCTTCGGTTTCGACGGCGGTGTCCGTGCCGAGGTGTACGCCGTCGGGGCCCGCCTGCACGCGCTGCACGTCCCCGACCGCGACGGTGTCCTCGCCGACGTCGTCCTGGCCCCGGCCGATCCGCGCGAGCTGTCCGGCCGGGCCCGCTATCTGGGCGCCACCGTGGGCCGTTACGGCAACCGGATCGGCGGAGGGGTCCTGCCGCTCGACGGCGAGATCCACCACCTGCGCACTCTCCCCACCGGACACAGCCTGCACGGCGGCCCCGAAGGTTTCGACCTGCGGAAGTGGTCCGCCCAGTCCGCCGGGTACGCCGGGTGCGAGGACCGCACCGGAGTGCGACTGCGGCTGCGCAGCCAGGACGGCGACCAGGGCTTCCCGGGCACCGTCGACGCCACGGTCTGCTACCTCCTGGACAGGGACGGCACGCTGACGATCGAGTACACGGCCGTCACCGACCGGCCCACCGTCGTCAACCTCACCAACCACGCCTACTTCAACCTCGCGGGAGAAGGCGCGGGCACCGTCGACGGCCACCTGCTCCAGTGCGACGCCGACCACTACCTCCCCGTCGACGGGAGCCTGATCCCCCTGGGGCCCGCCGAGCGTGTCCACGGCACGCCCTTCGACCTCACGTCACCCCGGCGCATCGGTGAGGCCCTCGCCCAGGACCACCGCCAACTGCGCCTCGGCGGCGGGGGATTCGATCACAACTGGGTACTGCGCGACGCCGCCGCCGGGCCGCGCAGGGCCGCGGTGCTCCGTGATCCCGCGTCCGGCCGCCGGATGGACGTACACACCACCGAACCCGGTCTGCAGATCTACACCGGCAACCACTTCGACGGGTCCTTCGCCGGCAAGTCCGGGAGCCGCTATCCGGCGCGGGCCGGCGTTGCCCTGGAGACCCAGCACTTCCCCGACTCGCCCAACCGCCCCGAGTACCCGTCGGCGGTGCTGCGGCCGGGGGAGGTGTACCACTCCACCACGTGCTGCGCTTCACCTGCGAGGCGGCGACGGACGGCGGACCGGAGCGCGACCGCGAGCGGATCGCCTCCGGCTCCCCGCTCCGGACCGTCCCGGCGCGGTCCGGCGGGCCCGGGCAGCCTGTTGACAGCATGGTTGTTAGCGTTAACAATCACTGAGCGTGCCCTCGACGCCGCTCCATGAGCGGCCACCGACTCCGCCGACCCGGCCGACGCCTCGGGCTTGCGCCCGGTCGGCGGCACCTGTTCCGCAACTCAGGGGGAGGCGCGGAACAGGTGGCCGGCCGCCGGGCTCCGCGGGGACGCGGACGATCCAGCGGCCGGCCTCCGGCACCCCGGCTTCGTAACGAAGGAAGTGAAAGTGACCGTGACTCCTCCCACCCGGGATCCGGAGAGCTACGTCGTCGGTGTCGACTTCGGCACGCTGTCCGGCCGGGCCGTGGTGGTCCGCGTGCGAGACGGTGAGGAGCTCGGTTCGGCCGTCCACGAGTACCCCCACGGCGTCATCGACCGCGTACTGCCCACCACCGGCGCCCAGCTGCCGCCGGACTGGGCCCTCCAGCACCCCGTGGACTGGCGCGAGGTGCTCCGCCACCGCGGTCCCGGCCGCCGTCGCCGCCGCCGGCATCGACCCGGCGGCCGTCGTCGGCATCGCCACCGACTTCACCGCCTGCACCGTCCTGCCCGTCCGCGGCGACGGCACCCCGCTCGCCGAGAGCGGGCTGGGCGACCGTCCGCACGCCTGGCCCAAACTCTGGAAGCACCACGCCGCCCAGGGCCAGGCCGACCGGATCAACCACCTCGCCCACCAGCGGGCCGAGAAGTGGATCTCCCGCTACGGCGGCAAGATCTCCGCCGAATGGCAGTACGCCAAGGCGCTCCAGGTGCTGGAGGAGGACCCGGCGGCCTACGCCGCCACCGAGCGCTGGATCGAGGCCGCCGACTGGATCGTCTGGCAGCTCACCGGAGTCGAGACCCGCAACACCTGCACCGCCGGTTACAAGGGCATCCACCAGGACGGCCATTACCCGAGCGAGGACTACCTCGGCGCGCTGCACCCCGGCTTCGCCGACTTCGCCCGCACCCGCCTGGAGCACCCGCTCTCGCCCCTGGGCTCGCGGGCCGGCTCGCTGACCGCCGGGGCCGCCGCCTGGACCGGTCTGCCGGAGGGCATCGCCGTCGCGGCGGGCAACGTCGACGCCCATGTGGCGGCCGCCGCCGCGCAGGCCGTCGAGAACGGCCGGCTCCTCGCCGTCATGGGCACCTCCACCTGTCACGTCGTCAACGGCGCCACGCTCGCCGACGTCCCCGGCATCTGCGGAGTCGTCGACGGCGGCATCGTCGAGGGCGCCTACGGCTACGAGGCGGGGCAGAGCGCGGTCGGCGACATCTTCGCCTGGTGGCTGGGGCAGGGCGTTCCCGCCGCGTACGCGGCCGAGGCCGAGGCGGCCGGCGAGGACCTCCACCAGCTGCTCACCCGCAAGATCGCCGACCAGCCGGTCGGAGGCCACGGACTGGTCGCCCTCGACTGGATGAACGGCAACCGCTCCACCCTGGTCGACCACCACCTCTCCGGCGTCGTCGTCGGTCTCACCCTGGCGACCCGCCCCGAGGAGATCTACCGCGCGCTCCTCGAGGCCACCGCCTTCGGCACCCGCACCATCGTCGACGCCCTGGAGCAGGGCGGCGTCCCCGTCCACGAGTTCATCGTCACCGGCGGGCTGAAGAAGAACGCCCTGCTGATGCAGATCTACGCCGACGTGCTGCGGCTGATCGCGCTCGCCGTGTCCGCCCAGGGCCCGGCGCTCGGCTCCGCCATCCACGCCGCGGTCGCCGCCGGCGCCTACCCGGACGTACGCACCGCCGCCTCGGCCATGGGCCGGATCGACCGCGCGGTGTACCGGCCGGACCCGGCCCGGCGACGCCGACGACGCGCTGTACGCCGAGTACCGGCTCCTGCACGACCACTTCGGCACCGGCCCCGACCAGCAGATGCACCGGCTCCGCGCCATCCGCAACCACGCCCTGACCGCCCACAACAGCGAGGTCTGACCCATGTCGTCACCCATTGATCTGCTGCGCCGCCAGGTCAGCGACCTGCACCAGGACCTGGTCCGCTACAACCTCGTCGTCTGGACGGCGGGCAACGTCTCGGCCCGCGTCCCGGGCGAGGACCTCCTGGTCATCAAGCCCAGCGGTGTCGCGTACGACGAGCTGTCCCCGGAGAACATGATTCTCTGCGACCTGGACGGAAACGTGGTGGAGGGCGACCACTCGCCCTCCTCCGACACCGCCGCACACGCCTACGTCTACCGCCACATGCCCGAGGTCGGCGGAGTGGTGCACACCCACTCCACCTATGCCTGCGCCTGGGCCGCGCGCGGTGAGGCGGTGCCCTGCGTACTGACCGCCATGGCGGACGAGTTCGGCGCCGAGATCCCCGTCGGGCCCTTCGCGCTGATCGGGGACGACTCCATCGGCCGCGGCATCGTGGAGACGCTGCGGGGCCACCGGTCGCCCGCCGTCCTGATGAAGAGCCACGGCGTCTTCACCATCGGCAAGGACGCCAAGGCGGCCGTCAAGGCCGCCGTGATGTGCGAGGACGTCGCGCGCACCGTCCACATCTCCCGCCAGCTCGGCGAGCCGCTGCCGATCGCGCAGGACGACATCGACCGCCTCAACTACCGCTACCAGAACGTGTACGGCCAGCCGCGCGCTGCCCGGTAAGGAGCTTTCCCATGACGTCACTCGAGGGACGCGAGATCTGGTTCCTGACGGGCAGCCAGAGCCTGTACGGCGACGACACGCTGCGGCAGGTGGCCGAGCAGTCGCGGCAGATAGCCGACGCGCTCGGCGCCGACGCCGGCATTCCCGTCCGTATCGTCTGGAAGCCCGTCCTCACCGAGGCCGACGCGATCCGGCGCGTCTGCCTGGACGCGAACTCCGACGACGCCTGCATCGGCCTGATCGCCTGGATGCACACCTTCTCCCCGGCCAAGATGTGGATCGCCGGACTCGACGCGCTGCGCAAGCCCCTGCTCCACCTCCACACCCAGGCCAACGTCGCGCTCCCGTGGTCGTCCATCGACATGGACTTCATGAACCTCAACCAGGCCGCCCACGGCGACCGCGAGTTCGGGTACATCCAGTCCCGCCTGGGCGTCGCCCGCAAGACGGTCGCCGGACACGTCAGCGATCCGTCCGTGGCCGCCCGGATCGCCTCCTGGGCGAGGGCCGCCGCGGGCCGGGCCGAGCTGCGCGGCCTCAAGCTCGCCCGCTTCGGCGACAACATGCGCGACGTCGCGGTGACCGAGGGCGACAAGGTCGAGGCGCAGCTCCGCTTCGGGGTGTCCGTCAACACCTACGGGGTCAACGACCTGGTCGAGGTGGTCGACGCGGTCGCCGACGCCGACATCACCGCACTGGTCAAGGAGTACGAGGAGACCTACGGGGTCGCCCCCGAACTGCGGGCCGGCGGGGACCGCCACGACTCGCTGCGCTACGCCGCGCGGATCGAGCTCGGGATGCGCGGATTCCTCGACGAGGGCGGCTTCCGTGCCTTCACCACCAACTTCGAGGACCTCGGCGGGCTTCGGCAGCTCCCGGGCCTCGCGGTGCAGCGCCTGATGGCCGACGGCTACGGCTTCGGCGGCGAGGGCGACTGGAAGACCTCGGTCCTGCTGCGCACCCTCAAGGTGATGTCCGCCGGCCTGCCCGGGGGCACCTCCTTCATGGAGGACTACACCTACCACCTGGAGCCCGGCCGGGAGCTGATCCTCGGCGCCCACATGCTGGAGGTCTGCCCGACCATCTCGGCGGGCGTGCCGTCCTGCGAGATCCACCCGCTGGGCATTGGCGGGCGCGAGGACCCGGTCCGGCTCGTCTTCGACGCGCACACCGGCCCGGCCGTGGTGATCGGACTCGCCGACATGGGGGACCGGTTCCGCCTGGTCGCCAACGAGATCGACGTGGTCGAGCCCGTCGAGCCGCTGCCGAACCTGCCGGTGGCCCGGGCGGTGTGGCAGCCGCGGCCCGACCTGCGCACCTCCACCGAAGCCTGGCTGACCGCCGGAGCCCCGCACCACACCGTGCTGTCGAGCGCCGTCGGCGCCGAAGAGCTGGGCGATCTCGCGGACATCCTCGGCACCGAACTGCTGGTGATCGACGCGGACACCACGATCCGCCGGTTCACCCAGGAGATCCGCTGGAACCAGGCCTACTACCGCATGGCACAGGGCTTGTGACCTGAACCGGCTCTCCGTCGCCGCCCGGCCGCGACAGGGGCCCACGGCGCGCACACGCCGCGGCGCCCGGACCGTTCCCACGGTCCGGGCGCGCGGGCGTTTCCGGGGTGCGGCAGCTTTGGCCGAAACCCTTGACTGACGGACTGTTAGCGTTAACAATCGCGCAACACGGTAGGAACGCAGTCTTGCGCGCCGCCGGTGTACACCATCCGCTCAAGGCGTTGTGAGCGCTCTCTTACGCGACCCCCTGCCACGGCCCAGTCCGTGCGCCACCACCAAGGGACAGTTGTGACCTCCATCCCCGCCCCCGCCCGCATCCGCACTCGCCCCCGTACCTGGATCGTCGCTCGCGATCGCCGTCCTCGCCCTGCTCTGCACCACCGTCAGCCCGCCCGCCACGGCAGCCGCCGGTGCCGCGTACACCAACCCGGTGAAGTCGCAGAAGGGCGCCGACCCCTGGCTGGAGTACTACGACGGCAACTACTACCTGGTGACGACCTCGTGGTCCTCGGAGATCACCATGCGCAAGTCACCCACCCTGGCCGGCCTCGCCGACGCGCCCAGCGTGCAGGTGTGGTCCGACACCACGCCGTCCCGCTGCTGCAACATCTGGGCGCCCGAGATCCACTTCTTCGACGGCCGCTGGTACCTCTACTACACGGCCGGGGAGGGCGTCGCCGACTACAACAAGACCCAGCGCACGCACGTACTGGAGAGCACCGGGTCCGACCCGACCGGCCCGTACCGCTACAAGAACCGGCTGTACGACCCGGCCAACGACAACTGGCTGATCGACGGCAGCGTGCTGCGGGCCGGCGGAAAGCTGTACCTGCTCGGCAGCGCCATGGGCAACGGGACCCAGAACCTGGTCATCGCGCCGATGAGCAACCCGTACACCGTCAGCGGCCCGCTGCGCACCCTCTCGACGCCGACGCACGCCTGGGAGCGCCAGGGCGCCCCCGTCAACGAAGGCCCCGAACCGCTCTACCGCAACGGCAAGACCTTCATCGTCTACTCCGCCAGCTACTGCACCACCGCGGACTACAAGCTCGGACAGCTGGAGCTGACGGGTGCCGATCCGCTGAGCGCCTCGTCGTGGACGAAGAAGGCCGCCCCGGTCTTCCAGCGCAACGACGCGGCAGGCGTCTACGGGCCCGGCCACAACGGCTTCTTCACCTCGCCCGACGGCACGGAGAACTGGATCGTCTACCACGCCAACGACCGGGCGAGCGAGGGCTGCGACAACGGCCGTACCACCCGCGCCCAGAAGTTCACCTGGAACGCGGACGGTTCACCGAACTTCGGCGCCCCCGTGGCACTGGGCACTTCCCGGCCCGGCCCGTCGGGTGAGAAGGCGGCCACACCGACCTCGTACACCCTGGTGAACCGCGGCAGCGGCAAGTGCCTGGACCTGGAGAACGCCTCCCCGGCCGACGGGGCGAACGTGCGCCAGTGGACCTGCAACGGCCACGCCGCCCAGAAATGGCGCATCGAGGACCAGGCCGACGACACCAGCCGCCTGGTCAACGTCGCCAGCGGCAAGGCGCTGGACGTCGCCGACTGCTCGACGGCGGACGGAGGCGACCTGCGCCAGTGGTCGTGGAGGAACAACACCTGTCAGCGCTTCCGGATGGTGGTCAGTGACACCGGCGGATGGGTGCGCCTGGTCAACGCCAACAGCGGCAAGGTCGCGGACGTCGCCGACTGCTCGACGGCGGACGGCGCCGACGTACGCCAGTGGTCCTGGCTCGCGAACCCCTGCCAGCAGTGGCAGCTCAAGGCCAACTGACCCCGGCCCCATCCCGCACCCGCACCCGCACCCGCACCAGGAGAAAGACACCGCGATGAGAATCCGCAAGCTCTCCGGCGCCCTCGCCGCCGGCGCCGCGATGCTGGCCGCTGTGCTGCTGCCCGCACCGGCCCAGGCCGCCGTGCCCGCCTCACCCGCCGTCTCGTACACCAACCCCCTGGTGAACCAGCGCGCCGACCCGCACATCTTCAGACACACCGACGGCTACTACTACTTCACCGCCACCGTCCCCGAGTACGACCGCATCGTCCTGCGCCGGGCCACCACCATCCAGGGCCTGTCCACCGCCCCCGAGACGGTGATCTGGACCAAGCACGCCACCGGCGACATGGGCGCGCACATCTGGGCCCCGGAGATCCACTTCATCGACGGCAAGTGGTACGTCTACTTCGCCGCCGGGCGGGCCGACGACGTCTGGAAGATCCGGATGTACGCCCTGGAGAGCTCCGCGGCCAACCCCCTGACCGGCGGCTGGACCGAGAAGGGCCGGATCGCCACCCCGATGGACAGCTTCGCGCTGGACGCGACCACCTTCGTGGTGAACGGCGTCCGCTACCTCAGCTGGGCGCAGAAGGACCCGGCGATCGACACCAACTCCAACGTCTACCTCGCCAGGATGGCCAACCCCTGGACCATCACCGGCACCCCGGTCCGCCTGACCGTGCCCACGTACGGCTGGGAGACCGCCGGCCACAAGGTCAACGAGGGCCCGGCCGTGATCCAGCGCGGCGGCAAGGTCTTCATGAGCTACTCGGCGTCCGCGACCGACAGCAACTACTGCCTCGGCCTGCTCACCGCCTCCGCCGGCGGGAACCTGCTCGACCCCGCCGCCTGGAAGAAGAGCCCGGTCCCGGTCTTCACCAGCAACGCCGCCACCGGCCAGTACGGTCCGGGCCACAACTCCTTCACCACGTCGGAGGACGGCAGGAGCGACGTCCTCGTCTACCACGACCGCAACTACAAGAACATCACCGGTGACCCGCTGAACGACCCCAACCGCCGCACCCGCGTGCAGAAGCTCTACTGGAACGCCGACGGCACGCCCGACTTCGGCATCCCGGTCGCCGACGGCGTCACGCCCAGGCGTCTGTCCTCCGCCAACTTCCCCGACCACTACATCCGGCACTGGGAGTACCGCGGCAAGCTGGAGGCGAACGTCACCAACCTCGCCGACTCGCAGTTCCGCACCGTGACCGGGCTCGCCGGCAGCGGCACCGTCTCGCTGGAGTCCGCCAACTTCCCTGGCTACTACCTGCGCCACAGGAACGGCGAGGTCTGGGTGGAGAAGAACGACGGCACCACCGCCTTCAAGGGCAGCGCCAGCTTCCACCAGCGGCCCGGCCTGGCCGACCCGGCCGGCGTCTCCTACGAGGCGTACACCGCCCCCGGCCAGTACATCCGGCACTTCGACTTCCTGCTCCACCTGCAGGGCGCCGGCACCGCGCTCGCCAGGCAGGACGCCACGTTCCACCAGCAGTGATCTGACCTGACCTGACCTGATCCGGCCCCGGCCCCGGGCTCCGGACCCGGGCCCCGGCCCTTCCGTCCGGCCGCGCCCGTCACACG
>RHMC01000065.1 GCA_003719395.1 Streptomyces altiplanensis | reverse complement strand
TCACCCCGACCGTCACCACGGCGGTCCTCGGCACCGGCGTGGCCCTGGTCGGCGGCGGTCCCGGCGACCCGGACCTGATCACGGTCCGCGGCCGCCGCCTCCTCGCCGAGGCGGACGTCGTCATCGCCGACCGCCTCGGCCCGCGCGACCTCCTCGACGAACTCCCGCCGCACGTCGAGGTGATCGACGCCGCGAAGATCCCGTACGGCCGCTTCATGGCCCAGGAGGCCATCAACAACGCGCTCATCGAGCACGCCAAGGCCGGAAAGGCGGTCGTACGCCTCAAGGGCGGCGACCCCTTCGTCTTCGGCCGCGGCATGGAGGAGGCCCAGGCGCTCGCCGAGGCCGGCATCCCGTGCACGGTGGTCCCCGGCATCTCCAGCTCCATCAGCGTCCCCGGCGCGGCGGGCATCCCCGTCACGCACCGAGGCGTCGCCCACGAGTTCACGGTGATCAGCGGCCACGTCGCCCCCGAGGACCCGCGTTCTCTCGTCGACTGGAAGGCGGTGGCGGGCCTGCGCGGCACGCTCGTACTCCTCATGGCCGTCGAGCGGATCGGCGCGATCGCCGCGGCCCTGACGGCATACGGCCGCTCGTCCGAGACGCCCGTGGCGATCATCCAGGAGGGCACGACGGCCGCCCAGCGCCGTGTCGACGCGACGCTCGCGACCGTCGCCGAGAAGGCCAGGGCCGAGGACGTGCGCCCGCCGGCCGTCATCGTCATCGGCGACGTGGTCACGGTAGGACAGACGCAGACACAGACGCAGGCGAAGTAAGCGAAGCAAGCCGGAGCAGTCCGGCCCGCAAGCGCCCCCGACAACCAGCCGCCCTCACCGCACCCACGACAAGGCAGTAACCCTGTGGCCGATCTCATCACCATCGACGACCCCGACGACCCGCGCCTGAGCGACTACACGGGCCTGACCGACGTCGAACTCCGCCGCAGGCGCGAACCCGCCGAGGGTCTCTTCATCGCCGAGTACGGCCAGCAGGCCCCGTACGGACAGCCCCAGGGAGTACCGCAAGGCGGTGTGCCCCAAGGTGCCCCGCAGGGCGGCGGCGGCCTCAAGGCCGCCCTCCAGCCGTACCGCGAGGCAGCCACCGGCCAGCGCTGGACCTCGCAGAACCAGCAGCTCATGCGGGCCGACCTCACCATGGGCAGTACGGCAGTCCTGGCCCGCCAGGGCAGCATGGTGATGTACCAGGGCAAGGTCGACTTCAGCCACAAGGGCGCGGGCTTCACCGGCCGCATCGTGGGCAACGCGACCGGCCAGGAAATGCAGTTGATGCGCTGCACCGGACGCGGCCAGGTCTTCCTCGCGGAGGACGGGGCGAACCTGCACCCCATCGAACTCCAGGGCGACGGCATCTGCGTCTCCGCCGAGAACGTTCTCGCGTTCGACGAGTCGCTCCAGTACGAGGTCCGCCGCATCGAGGGCCACGGCATCCCCGGCGGCGCCCTGTTCACCATGCAGTTCCAGGGCACGGGCACCGTGGTCGTGAAGACCCACGGCATCCCGGTCGTCCTGCCGGTCACGCCCACCACGTTCGCCGACGCCAACGCCGTCGTCGCGTGGTCCTCGGCGTCCCAGGTGATCCTCTCCAGCCAGGTGCGGTTGCGGCGCAACGCCTACCCGGGCCACAGCGGAGAGACCGTCAACCTGCAGTTCCGGGGAGCGCCCGGCAACTTCATCGTCGTCCAGCCCTACGAGGTCTGAGGGAGCCCGTCATGAATCAGCAACTCGCGGGCTACGCCCCGACCCCGATCGCGGCCCGCATGGAGAACCACGGGCGTTCGATGCTCAAGGTCGCCATGGCCACCGGCCAGGACCTCTACGCACGCACCGGCTCGATGGTGGCGTACGAGGGCTTCATCCAGTACGAGCCGAACCCGCCCGCGGTACGCCAGATCGCGTCCCAGTGGGCCACCGGTGAGGGCGCGCCCGTCATGAAGTGCGCGGGCGACGGCCTGCTCTACCTCGCCGACTACGGCGCGGACGTCGTCGTCATCAACCTCAACAACGACTCGCTCTCGGTCAACGGCAGCAATGTGCTCGCCTTCGACGCGCACCTCCAGTGGGGCGTGGAGAAGGTCAAGGGCATGGCGAAGTTCGCCGGCCAGGGCCTGTGGAACGTCGAGATCGCGGGCACCGGCTGGGTCGCCGTGACCTCGCGCGGTACGCCGATCGTCGTCGAATGCGGACGCGGCGAGGACGAGACGTACGTCGACCCCGACGCCCTGGTCGCCTGGTCCCCGAACCTCAAGGTGAAGGGCAAGCGCAGCTTCAAGGCGTCCGCCCTGGTCGGACGGGGCAGCGGAGAGGCGTACCAGATGGCCTTCTCCGGCGAGGGAATCGTCGTCGTACAGCCGAGCGAGGACAGCACCGACCGCCTGCGGATCCGGGGCTGAGGGGGAGCGAGAACACACCATGCAGAGCCCGCTTTTCAGTCACATCGAACAACAGTCCCAGGACCGGTACACCGTGCAGAACCCGCAGCTCCTGCGGGTCTCGCTGACCGGCCACGACGACGTCCTGGCCCGCAAGGGCGCCATGGTCGCCTACCAGGGCCTGATCGATTTCGACGGCGAGTACCAGCCGAGCGGCCAGCGCCGTGCCCGCGCCAACACCGGTGAGGGCCTCGACCTGATGCGCTGCTCCGGGCAAGGCACCGTCTACCTCGCCAACCTCGCGCAGTACGTCCATCTCGTGGACGTCGACCGCGAGGGCATGACGGTCGACAGCGCCTACGTCCTCGCGCTGGACTCCTCGCTCCACACCGAGGTCATCGCCGTCGACAGCCAGTACGGCATCTCCGGCACCGGCAAGTACCAGCTCAACATCTCGGGGCAGGGCAAGGTCGCGCTGATGACCTCCGGCCAGCCGCTGATGCTCCAGGTGACGCCGGAGAAGTACGTCAACGCCGACGCCGACGCGATCGTCGCCTGGTCCAGCTCCCTGCGCGTGCAGATGCAGGCCCAGACGCACTCGTCGAACGTGCGCCGGCGGCGCGGCAACACCGGCGAGGGCTGGGAACTCAGCTTCCTCGGCCAGGGTTTCGCACTCGTGCAGCCCAGCGAGATGATGCCGCCGCAGAACGCGCAGCTGGGGGAGGGTGCCGCCGCGCAGTTCGGCGTGGGCCAGCAGGGCGCCCGCAGCCAGAACCAGAACAACGCCTGGAACTGAGCGCCCCTGGGGCACAGGTAAGGGGCGGGCTCCTGGAAGCCCGCCCCTTACTCACCTGCGGTCAGCCGCGGTCAGCCGCGGCGCGTACGCCCGTCTGCAGCGCCGCGCGCGTACGTTCCATCAGCCGTACGACCGACGTGTCGGCCACGCCCGCCACCTCGTCGTACACGAACCAGCGCAGGTCCAGCGACTCCTCACTGATCGCCTCGACCGCACCACCCGGCGCCAGCGCCGCGTACTGCACGTCCAGGTGCCAGTTGCAGGGCGCCGGAATCGGATGCCGGTCCAGTCGAACCGGGCCGACGGGCAGCAGCGTCAGCCCCGGGATGCCGGACTCCTCCGTGGCCTCGCGCAGCGCCGCGTCCCCGAGCGTCGCGTCGCCCGGCTCGCAGTGGCCGCCCATCTGGAGCCACATGTTCAGCTTCTTGTGCAGCGTGAGCAGCACCCGGCCGCGCTCCGGATCGACGACCAGCGCACTCGCCGTGACGTGCCCGGCCTCGCAGGCTTTCCACATCCCGTCCGGGTGCGCCGCCAGGTGATCCAGGTACGTCCGGCGCAGCTCGTCCTGGTCCTCGTAGCTCTTCAGTACGAGGACCGCGTCGTCGTGCAGGCTCACTTGTCGCTGTCGCCCTCTGCGTCGCCGCCCTCGCCGTCGTCCTTCTTCAGGTCCGGCTTCCCCGGGCCCCCGCCGGCCGCCTCGCCGAGCATCTTGTCGAGCTCGGAGAAGTCCATCTGCTCGCGATGCACGAACCCGTCCGGGTCGTCCAGGTCCTCTGCCGTCGGCAGCATGTCCGGGTGCTCCCACAGCGCGTCGCGCCCGTCCAGGCCGCGCGCGTCCGTGAGCGAGGCCCACAGCCGCGCCGCGTCCCGCAGCCGCCGCGGACGCAGCTCAAGACCGATCAGCGTCGCGAAGGTCTGCTCGGCGGGACCACCGGAGGCCCGGCGGCCTTGCGCAGCGTCTCGCGCAGCGCGTCCGCCGACGTGAGCCGCGGCTTGGCCGCCTCGTGCACCACGGCGTCCACCCAGCCCTCGACGAGCGCGAGCGCCGTCTCCAGACGGGCCAGCGCCGCCTTCTGCGCCGGGGTGTCCTCCGGCTGGAACATGCCCTGCTGGAGCGCCTCCTGAAGCTGCTCGGGGTGCGACGGGTCGAGCTGGCCGACCACGTCCTCCAGCTTCGAGGTGTCGACCTGGATGCCGCGCGCGTATCCCTCGACCGCGCCGAACAGGTGCGAGCGCAGCCACGGCACATGGGCGAAGAGACGCTGGTGGGCGGCCTCGCGCAGCGCCAGGTACAGCCGCACCTCGTTCTTCTCGACGCCCAGGTCCTTGCCGAACGTCTCGATGTTCAGCGGCAGCAGCGCGTCCTTGCCGGCCGGGCCCAGCGGCAGGCCGATGTCGGTCGAGCCGACCACCTCGCCCGCCAGCACGCCCACGGCCTGCCCGATCTGCTGGCCGAACATCGCACCGCCCATGGAGCGCATCATTCCGAGCAGCGGGCCCGCCATGGCCTGCATCTCCTCGGGCAGCACGTCGCCCATGGCCTCGCCGACGCGCTCGGCGACGGGGTCCACCAGCTGCTTCCACGCGGGCAGGGTCGCCTCGACCCACTCGGCGCGGCTCCACGCCACCGAGGTGCTCGCGCCGGAGGGCAGCGAGGTCACGCCGTCCAGCCACAGATCGGCGAGACGCACCGCCTCCTCGACCGCGGACCGCTCACCGGGGCTCACGCTGGAGTCCTTGGTGCCGTCGGCGGTGCCCTGCGAGACCGTCTGGCGCGCGATGTCCTTGGCCATGTCCCAGTTCACGGGACGCCCTCGTAGCTGAGCATCTGCCCGAGCTGCTGGAAGGCCGCGCCCAGGTCGTTCGGGTTCAGCGAACCGAACATCGCGGCGAACGGATTGTCTCCGCCCGCTCCGCCCGAGCCGCCCGGCAGACCGCCGAACCCGCTGAACGGGTTCGCCGGACCCTGGCCACCCTGGCCACCGCCCTCGCTGCCCTTCTTCTTGCCATCGTCGCCGTCCTCCGGCTCCTCCGGCGGAAGGCCGAATCCGAATGGGGTGTCACTCACGGGTTTCCTCGGCTCGTAAGGCCGCCGGCTCCGGCCGGCGGCGGCTGCCCGACATCACCACCCAGCGTAGACACCCGAGCCGGAGATGGGCTCGGTGCTCCGCCGACTCGTTGCCTGCGGCAGGATGGACGCCACCTGGTACGTACGCGCCACAGCGTGCACGTACTGAAGACAACCGCTGGAGACGCCTGGTGAGTTCCCCAGATCCGCAGGTTCGCGCATCACAGAGCGCTGAAGTTTGCCAGAGGCGAAACGACGCGGCCCCGCCGGCCCGCGGCCTTGTCGTCGCTGTCACGGGTGCCGCCTCGGGCATCGGCGCGCTGCTCACCCGGAGCCTCGCCGCGTCCGAGGAGATCAAGAAGGTCGTCGCGATCGACGAGCGCCGCGAGAGGTGGCCGAGGCGCAGTGGCACATCCTGGACGTGCGCGACCCGGCCATCGCGGAGAAGCTGCGGGGCGCCGACGTCGTGGTGCACCTCGCGCTCAACCTCGACCTGGACTCCGACCCCGCGGCCCGTACGGCATACAACGTACGGGGCACCCAGACGGTGCTCACCGCCGCCGCGGCCGCCGGTGTCCACCGCGTCGTGCTCTGCACGTCGGCCATGGTCTACGGCGCCCTGCCCGACAACGACATCCCGCTGTCCGAGGACGCGGAACTGCGCGCCACCGCGGAGGCCGCCGGCGTCGGCGACCTCCTGGAGATCGAGCGCCTCGGCCGCCGGGCGCCCCGCGCGCACCCCGGCCTCAACGTCACCGTGGTCCGCCCCGCCGTCCTGGTCGGCGGTACGGACACCGCGCTGACCCGGTACTTCGAGTCGCCCCGCCTCCTGGTCGTCGCCGGATCCCGCCCCACCTGGCAGTTCTGCCACGTCGAGGACCTGGTCAGCGCGCTGGAGTACGCCGTGCTGGAGAAGGTCGACGGCGAGATCGCGGTCGGCTGCGACGGCTGGCTGGAGCAGGAGGAGGTCGAGGAGCTCAGCGGCATCCGCCGCATGGAACTGCCGTCCGCGGTCGCCCTGGGCGCCGCGGCCCGGCTGCACCGGATCGGCCTCACGCCCTCTCCGGCCGGGGACCTCGCCTACACGATGCACCCCTGGGTGGTGAGCGTCAGCAGGCTCCACGAAGCGGGCTGGCGGCCCCGGTGGACCAACGAGGAGGTGCTCGCCGAGCTGCTGGAGGAGGTCGAGGGCCGGCACACCGTCGTGGGCCGCCGCCTCGGCCGCAAGGACGCCACGGCGGCGGGCGCGGCGGGCGCCACGGTCGCACTGCTGGGCACGGCCGCACTGGTGCGCCGTGTACGCAAGGCGCGGGGCCGCATGTAGGACCCTCCATACGCGGGCCCCGTACAGCCGGTCGAAAGCGCTATTCCGCAATGCCGGTGCGGTACGGCACGATGGGCGCCATGGCAGGTACGTACTCCCACCCGGGCGAGCAGGCGGCACAGGACCCCATCCGGCTGCTGGCGATCCGCGACACCCCGCTCTCCGTCGACGAGGTCTTCGCCGCCGTGGGCGACGACGCCGCGGGCGGAACGGCGCTGTTCGTCGGCACCGTGCGCAACCACGACGGGGGCGCCGACGTCGACCGGCTCGGCTACTCCTGTCACCCCTCGGCCCAGGACGAGCTACGCCGGGTGGCCGAAAAGGTCGCCGCGGATTTCCCCGTGCGCGCACTGGCGGCCGTCCACCGTGTGGGTGACCTGGAAGTCGGTGACCTCGCGGTCGTCGTGGTGGTCTCCTGTCCGCACCGGGGCGAGGCGTTCGAGGCGTGCCGCAGGCTGATCGACGATCTCAAGCACGAAGTGCCGATCTGGAAGCACCAGACGTTCTCCGACGGAACGGAGGAGTGGGTCGGAGCGTGCTGACGGATCCCCGTTGAAACCTGGGGAGCGTTCATGCGCCCCGATTTGCGTAACCGGGCCCCTGCCGTGAGCGTTGGACTGACCGGTGGTTAATCTGCTGATCGGCCGATAGTGGTCGGTCCCTGGGGTCGGGAGGTCGGGATGGCGGCACTCGCGTGGTTGCTGATTCCGCTGTTCGCCGCACTTGGCGCTTCGATATGGGGAACCTGGGCAACGCGTAGTCGAACAGCCGGTGACGTCTCGGAACTCGCCGGCTACGCCCGGTTCCGTGAGGCGATGGAGAAAACCCCTCCCGGTTCCGACGCCGCCTGAGGCCCCGTGAAGCGGCCCCGCCCGTACGTCCGGGCCCGGCGGCCCCGTACGGACCGGCCCCAGCGGTGTACTGACAGGCCTGTCCCGTACTGTCGTTCCATGCCACGCCGCACAGCGACGATGCTCGCCTCCACCCTCATCATGATCGCGCTGCTGTGCGCGGGCGTCCTCATCACTCCTCCGTATGCGGAGATGTCCCCCGGCCCGACGGTGAACACCCTCGGTGAGGCCGACGGCGAGCCGGTACTGCAGATCTCCGGTCACAAGACATACCCGACGACCGGCCATCTCAACATGACGACGGTCAGAGTCACCGGCGCGGACTACCGGATGAACCTCGTCGAGGCGGTCTACGGCTGGCTGGCGCACGACAGTGTGGTGGTACCGCACGACACGCTCTACCCGGACGGCAAGACGGAAGAGCAGTCGACCCAGGAGAACGCCGAGGAGTTCAGCCAGTCCCAGGAGACCGCCAAGACCGCGGCGCTGAGGGAACTGGGCATTCCGGTGAAGACACGGGTCGTGGTCTCCACCGTTCTCAAGAACAGCCCCGCCCAGAGCAAGCTGCACGCGGGCGACGTCATCAAGGCCGTGGACGGCACGGCCGTCAAGGCCCCCGAGGACGTCGCCGAGCTCGTCACCCGGCACAAGCCCACGGAGAAGGTCGTCTTCACGGTCGTCCCGGCCAAGGAGGCGGTCGCGGCGGAGAAGGCGGGCAAGGAGCCGATGGGCAGCGAGGACGTCCTCATCACCACGGAGAAGGCCGAGGACGACGACCGCGCGATCGTCGGCATCCAGGCGGGCCCCGACCACACCTTCCCGTTCGACATCGACATCAAGCTGGCGGACGTCGGCGGCCCCAGCGCGGGCCTGATGTTCTCGCTCGGCATCGTCGACAAGCTCACGCCCGGCGACCTGACCGGCGGAAAGTTCGTGGCGGGCACCGGCACGATCGACGAGGACGGCAAGGTCGGCCCGATCGGCGGCATCGAGATGAAGACCGTCGGCGCGCGCAACGCGGGCGCCGAGTACTTCCTGACGCCCAGCGAGAACTGCGCGTCCGCCGTCTCGGACATCCCCGACGGCCTCACCCTGGTGAAGGTCAAGACGATCGACGACGCGAAGAAGTCGCTGGAGAAGATCGCCGAGGGGGACACGGCCGGCCTGCCGCAGTGCACGACGGGCTGACGGCCGTGCCCCCGGGGGAGAGGGCGGTGACGCCTTGCGGCGCCTACGCCTCGAAGGTCGCGGCCAGGGCCTCGGCGAGACCGGGAACGAGCATGGAGCCGGTGAGCACCTCGGTCGGGGAGTCCTTCTCCCGCAGCCGCAGCGCGGACTCGCGCGCGCCGTCGCGCAGCACGGCCACCGTCATGCGGACCTCCTGACGGTCCGGGTGCTTCGCGACCCACTTCGCCAGCTGGGCCTCGTTCAGCCCTTCGGGTACGGACGTCTCGGCAGACGGCGGCAGCATCAGCCGCTCCACCGTCAGCGCGCAGCCGGCCACCGCGTCGGGCCAGGCGATCGTGGCGAGGAACTCGTCGAGCGCGGTGCCCGCCGGGATCTCTTCCTGCTCGACGGGTGTGAGCGTGGCCGTCGACTCGCCGTCGGCGAGACCGAGCTGGGCGGCGAGGCCCGGCTCCTGAGCACGCAGCTGGGCGGTGTCGACGAGGGCGAACAGCCTGGCGGGCTGGTCCCAGCCGAGGCCGGAGGTGTATTCGTCGATTTCGAGCACGGCGCGGGTGAGCGGGCTCGTGGCCATGGGGGGCCCGGAGGGGGAAACGTTGGACATGCTTGACATCCTGCCTCCTTCGGACCCCGAAGCGGGAACTGAGTAAAGCTTCAGTAAGTTGCATGAGTGGGCTCTACGATCGCGGAGCCTGCTCCTACGACAGCGAACTTTCGAGGTGCGCACCTTGGCTTTCCAGATGCCGGACCGCGGCGGAGGCCCGACAGGGCCACGGATCAGAGTCGGCCGGCCCTCCCGGCGTGCCAGGACCCTGCTCATGACCTTGGGCGTCCTGGCCGTGCTGGCCATGGCGTTCGTCATGTTCGCCGGGTTCTGGACGGACTGGCTCTGGTACCGCTCGGTCAGATATTCGTCCGTTTTCACCACCACCCTGTGGACCAAGATCGGGCTCTTTGCCGTCTTCGGCCTGCTGATGGCCCTGGCCGTCGGCGTGAACATCTGGCTCGCGCACCGGCTCAGGCCGCCGCTGAGCGCGATGTCGCTGGAGCAGCAGAACCTGGACCGCTACCGGATGGGCGTCGCCCCGTACAAGAAGTGGGTGCTTCTCGCGGTCACCGCCCTGGTCGGGCTGATCGCCGGAGCGTCCGCGTCCGGTCAGTGGCGCACGTGGCTGATGTGGGTCAACGGTGTCTCCTTCGGACAGAAGGACCCGCAGTTCCAGCTGGACGTGTCGTTCTTCGCGTTCGACCTGCCCTGGTACCGCTTCCTGCTCGGCTTCGGCTTCGCGGCCACCGTGCTGTCCCTGATCGCCGCCGCGCTGGTGCACTACCTGTACGGCGGCCTGCGCATCACCAGCCCGGGAGCCAGGGCGACCGCCGCGGCGACCGGCCACCTGTCGGTGCTGCTCGGCCTCTTCGTGGCGCTCAAGGCCGTCGCGTACTGGCTCGACCGGTACGGCCTGGCGGTGAAGTCCAGTGACTTCAAGGCCACGGGCAACTGGGCCGGTCTGCGGTACGTCGACGCGAACGCCTACCTGCCGGCGAAGACGATCCTCTTCTGCATCGCCGTCATCTGCGCGCTGCTGTTCTTCGCGACACTGTGGCGCCGCACCTGGCAGCTGCCCGTCATCGGCTTCGGTCTGATGGTGCTCTCGGCGATCCTCATCGGCGGGCTCTACCCGGCGATCGTGCAGAAGTTCCAGGTCCAGCCGAACGAGCAGGCCAAGGAAGCGCCGTACATCAAGAAGAACATCGACGCGACGCGTGAGGCGTACGGCATCGACGACGCGAAGGTGGACGACTACCAGGGCGTCGGCGACAGCAAGGACAACGCCCAGCTGCGCGAGGACGCCGACACGGCGGCCAGCTACCGGCTGATCGACCCGAACGTCGTCCCGCCGACCTTCGACCAGCTCCAGCAGGAGCGCAAGTACTACCAGTTCCCCAGGACGCTGGACGTGGACCGGTACAAGGGCCAGGACACGGTCGTCGGTCTGCGCGAGCTCGACCTCAAGGGCATCCCCAAGCGCAACTGGATCAACGACCACTTCACGTACACCCACGGATACGGCGTGGTCGCCGCCAAGGGCACCGCGGTCAAGCCGGACACCGAGGGCGCTCCGGACTTCGTCGAGTCCGGCCTGCCGTCCCAGGGCATGCTCGGCGAGTACGAGCAGCGGATCTACTACGGCGAGAAGACCGAGCAGTACTCGATCGTGGGCGGCCCGCAGAAGGAGCTCGACTACGAGAAGAACGGCGAGCCCACCAAGACCACGAGCTACGAGGGCAAGAGCGGGGTCAACCTGTCGAACCCGCTGAACCGCGCCGCGTACGCCGCGGCCTTCAGCGAGCCGCAGATCCTCTACTCGGGAGCCATCGGCGAGGGCTCGCGGATCCTGTACAACCGCACGCCCAAGGAGCGCGTGGAGGCGGTCGCGCCCTGGCTGTCCCTCGACGGCGACGCCTACCCGGCGGTCGTGAACGGACGCATCCAGTGGATCGTCGACGCGTACACCACCACCAACGGCTACCCCTACGCCTCGCGCACGACGCTGGGGGACACGACGGCCGACTCGCTGTCGCAGACCGACAGCCAGCGCGCGGTGATCGCCCAGCAGAACCAGGTCAACTACATCCGCAACTCGGTGAAGGCCACCGTCGACGCGTACGACGGCACGGTCAAGCTGTACCAGTGGGACACCGAGGACCCCGTCCTCAAGACCTGGATGAAGGCGTTCCCGGGCACGGTGAAGGCGAAGGGCGAGATCGCCCCGGCGCTGATGGAGCACCTGCGCTACCCGCAGGACCTCTTCAAGGTGCAGCGCGAGCTGCTCACCCGCTACCACGTCGAGAGCCCGTCGCAGTTCTACAGCGGCAGTGACGCGTGGCAGGTGCCGGACGACCCGACGACCGGCGAGAAGAGCTCGGTGCCGCCGTACTACCTGAGCCTGAAGATGCCGCAGGAGCAGGACCGGAAGTTCTCGCTGACGACGACGTTCACCCCCAACGGGCGCCCGAACCTCGGTGCGTTCATGGCGGTCGACGCCGACGCGTCGAGCAAGGACTACGGCACGATAAGGCTGTTGAGAGTCACGGGCGACGTGCCGGGACCGCAGCAGGTGCAGAACCGGCTCAACAGCAACGCCGAAGTCGCCGAGTTCGTCAGGAACATGAAGGGCGCCAACTCGGACATCGAGTACGGCAACCTGCTGACGATCCCGCTGAACGACGGATTCCTGTACGTCGAGCCGGTGTACGCCCAGGGCAACAACGCCTACCCGCTCCTGAAGAAGGTCGCCGTCTCGTACGGCAGGGAGACCGTCTTCAAGAACACGCTCGGTGAGGCGCTGAACGCCGTCTTCGGCGAGGAGGGCGAAACGCCTCCGCCGCCGGGTGACGGTGACGACGACACCACCAGGCCTCCGTCCGACGGCGACGATTCGCTCCAGAAGGCCATCGAGGACGCCCAGAAGGCGTACGACGAGGGCGAGGAGGCGCTGAAGGAGCAGGACTGGACCGCATACGGCGAGGCGCAGGAGAAGCTCCAGGACGCGCTGCAGCGGGCCGCCGACGCCGGGGCGGAGACCGAGGCGCCGGCCAGTCCGGGTGCCGGGGCCAAGCCCGGCGACAAACCCGGCGCCGAGGCGGAGAAGGACGAGAAGGGCGACCAGAAGGGCAGCTGAGCAGGGACGTCCCCGCGCCGTGGTACTGTTTGAACACAACGGCGCGGGGTGGAGCAGCTCGGTAGCTCGCTGGGCTCATAACCCAGAGGTCGCAGGTTCAAATCCTGTCCCCGCTACTGAAGAAGAAGACGAGGGCCCGGATCTCTTTCGAGATCCGGGCCCTCGTCGTGTGTCCGGACACCTGGGTATCTGGGTACCCGTGCACCCGTGCGAACCGTCGTTCTGATGGGGAGAGTTGGGGCGAAGGCGTTTGAAGTGTCTCTCTGTGGGCATGTCGACAAAACGCTGAAGTGACCTCACTGGCTGCGGTATACCAGGTGTACGCGGGTTACGGGTGGTGCGACGATGGTTTTTATGGGGGACAGGGCAACTCTGTTGGAGACAGGGCGGTTTGTGCAGCGACACCAAGAGCACGCTGTTGACACCGTGGACACCGCCGAGGCCGAGTACGAGGCGCGGCACCGGAGCGCCGCCGAGAACGGCGACACCGAGGCCATGAGCGTGCTCGGCGTCGCTGCTGCTGCGCCGCGGCGACCTCGACGGCGCCGAGCCCTACCTGCGCGCCGCGACCGCGACCGCGACCGCGCCGCCGCCAACAACCTGGGAGTCCTCCTCCATCAGCGCGGGTACGCCGACGAGGCGGCCGGCTGGTGGCGCATCGCCGCCGTGGCCGGGTCCGCGGCCCGCCGCGCACGCATCGGCCGCCACTACCGCGAGCGCGGCGACGAGCCCGCCGCGGAGTACTGGCTGCGCCAGTCCGCCGAGCAGGGGCACGCGCTGGGGGCGTACGCCCTCGCCGACCTCCTGGAGCACCGCAGCGACGTGGGCGCGAGCGCTGCTGCGCGCCGCCGCCGTGCAGGGACACCGCGAGGCGGCGTACCGCCTCGCCCGCACCCTGGACCGCCGCGCCACCGCGGAGGCGCGCGCCGGCGCGGCCGACTCCGGTACGGTGCCGGGCGGCACGGACCCGCGTACGGGCGTGGGCGGGCCGCACGCGAGTACGGCTCCCGCCATCTGCCGCACGGACCTCCGCCGGCCCGGCGGCCCCGACACCGGAGCCGCCCTGGGCACCGGCTTCCTCGACTTCGGCACCGGCACCCGCCTCCCCGGCACCGGCACCGGCACGGCGCCCGCCCACACCGGCACCGGCAGGCCCGGCCACGGCCACCCCGGCGCGGGCACCGGCGCGGGGCGTCCGGTACGGGCACCCGGCACGCCGTGAGCGGCGCCGGGGAACTCGACCCCGCCATCGAGGCCGAGCCAGTGGTGGGCAGGCCGCCGCGCGCGGGCACCGGCGCGCCGCCCTGCACCTCGGTGCCATCCTGGAGGAGCGCGCCGAGCTCAAGGAGGCCGGGCGCTGGTACCTGACCTCCGCAAAGGACGGCGAGCCCCGGGCGGCCTGCGCGCTGGGCTTCCTGCTGCGCGACGCGGGCGACGAGGACAGTGCCGCCGTGTGGTGGCTGCGCGCCGCCCAGGACGGTGACGGCAACGCCGCCAACGCGCTGGGCGCCCTGCCGCGCCGCCCGCGGTGAGCAGCTGACCGCCGAGCGGTGGTACCGCGTGGCCCTGGACGCCGGTGATGTGAACGGGGCGTACAACCTCGGGCTGCTGTGCGCCGCCCAGGGCCGTACCGCCCAGGCCGACCAGTGGTACCGCCGCGCCGCCTACACGGGCCACCGCGAGGCCGCCAACGCGCTCGCCATCCTGCTGCTCCAGGGCGGCGACGCGGCCGGCGCCGAGCCGTGGTTCTCCAAGGCCGCCGAGGCCGGCAGCGTCGACGCCGCCTTCAACCTCGGCATCCTCTACAGCGGGTCTCGACGACGACCGTACGGCCTTCGTCTGGTACGAGCGCGCGGCCGCCGCCGGGCACACGGAGGCCGCACTCCAGGTCGGCATCGCCCTGCTGCGGGACGGCGAGGAGCAGGAGGCCGAGCGCCATCTGCGCTGCGCCGCGGGTGGCGGCAGCGCCGAAGCGGCCTTCCGCCTCGCCACGCTGCTCGACTGCCGGCAGCCCCCCGCGGGCCCGCCCGCCCTCGGCGAGGCGCTGAACGAGAAGTCCGAGTGCGAGGAGTGGTACGAGCGGGCCGCCGAGCAGGGCCACCGCCGCGCCCAGGTGCGCGCGGCATGCTCGCCGCGGGCGGCGCGACCTGGACGGGCGCCGCGCGCTGGTACCGGGAGGCCGCCGAGGCGGGCAGCCGCAACGGCGCCTTCAACCTCGGGCTGCTGCTCGCCCGCGAGGGCAGCGAGCCGGAGGCCGCCCTGTGGTGGTCGCGCGCCGCGCACGCCGGCCACGGCCGCGCCGCGCTGCGCCTCGCGCTGCTCTCCGCCCGCCACGGTGAGCTGGACGAGGGCGAGCGGTGGTGCGCGCGGGCGGTGGAGCTCGGGCCCGCCGAGGTCGCCGAGCGCGCGGCGCGGCTGCGTGAGGCACTGCACCAGGAACTCACCGCCTAGCCGGGCCCGGCCGGGCGGCGGGCGGATCGTTTCGCCACCTGGCACGGCCACCTGGCACGGCCGCCTCGCACGACCGGCTCGTGCGGCAGCCTCGTACGGGAACGGATTTGCGCTGGTCGGCGGGGCGACGTACAGTCGTGTTTACCGACGCGGGGTGGAGCAGCTCGGTAGCTCGCTGGGCTCATAACCCAGAGGTCGCAGGTTCAAATCCTGTCCCCGCTACTGAAGAGGTAGCCGAAGGCCCGGATCTCGAAAGAGATCCGGGCCTTCGTCGTAGTCGTACACGGGCGTACAGGACATGTGCGGGCGCACGCGTGAACGGCCGAAGGGCCCGGCACCGGAATACCGGTGCCGGGCCCTTCGGGTGCCGGCGTCAGGCGGAGGCGCAGTTGGGGCAGGTGCCCCGGTAGGTGACCTCTACGTCCGAGATGGTGAAGCCGAAGCGCTCGGAGTCCGGCAGGTCCGTGAGCGGATTGCCCGTCGGGTGCACGTCGCGGATGGTGCCGCACTGCGCGCACACCAGGTGCTGGTGCGGCCGGTGCGCGTTCGGGTCGTACCGCTTCGCCCGGCGGTCCGTGGACACCTCGACCACTTCACCGAGGGACACCATCTCGCCCAGGGTGTTGTAGACGGTCGCCCGGGAGATCTCCGGCAGCTTGGCCACAGCGCGCGCGTGCACCTCGTCGGCGGTGAGGTGGATGTGGTCCCCGTCGAGGACTTCGGCCACGACGCGCCGCTGAGCAGTCATACGCCAGCCGCGTCCGCGCAGTCGTTCCAACAGGTCACTCATGAGGTCCAGCCTAACAGTGGTGGGACCCAGGTCCCGAACGGGTGTGACTTTGGATGTTTACTTGACTTAGACAAAGTCCATTGTAGGATCGACAACGGCAAACGCCAAGGGACAGGACTTGCAGGTATGACGCAGGAGGCGCACGTGACGCAGGGACCGCTCACTACGGAGGCCGGCGCGCCGGTAGCCGACAACCAGAACAGTGAGACCGCGGGCGTCGGGGGTCCGGTTCTGGTCCAGGACCAGCACCTGCTGGAGAAGCTCGCGCACTTCAACCGCGAGCGCATCCCGGAGCGTGTGGTGCACGCCCGTGGCGCCGGTGCGTACGGCACCTTCACGGTGACCGGGGACGTCACCCAGTACACCCGGGCCGCCTTCCTCTCCGAGGTCGGCAAGGAGACCGAGACCTTCCTGCGCTTCTCGACCGTCGCCGGTAACCTCGGCGCGGCCGACGCGGTCCGCGACCCCCGCGGCTGGGCGTTGAAGTTCTACACCGAAGAGGGGAACTACGACCTCGTCGGCAACAACACCCCGGTGTTCTTCATCAAGGACGCCATCAAGTTCCCGGACTTCATCCACACCCAGAAGCGCGACCCGTACACCGGCTCGCAGGAGGCGGACAACGTCTGGGACTTCTGGGGTCTGAGCCCGGAGTCGACCCACCAGGTGACCTGGCTGTTCGGTGACCGCGGCATCCCGGCGTCGTACCGCCACATGGACGGCTTCGGCTCGCACACGTTCCAGTGGAACAACGAGGCCGGAGAGGTCTTCTGGGTCAAGTACCACTTCAAGACCGACCAGGGCATCAAGTGCCTCACCCAGGACGAGGCCAACAAGCTCGCCGGCGAGGACCCCGATTCGCACCAGCGCGACCTGCGCGAGTCCATCGAGCGCGGTGACTTCCCGAGCTGGACCGCCTACGTTCAGATCATGCCGGCGGCGGACGCGGCGACCTACCGCTTCAACCCGTTCGACCTGACCAAGATCTGGCCCAAGGCGGACTACCCGCTGATCGAGTTCGGCAAGCTCGAGCTCAACCGCAACCCGCAGAACATCTTCGCCGAGGTCGAGCAGTCCATCTTCTCGCCGGCCCACTTCGTGCCGGGCATCGGCCCGTCTCCGGACAAGATGCTCCAGGGCCGTCTCTTCGGGTACGGCGACGCCCACCGCTACCGCGTCGGCATCAACGCCGACCAGCTTCCGGTGAACCGTCCGCACGCCACCGAGGCGCGCACGCACTCTCGTGACGGCTTCCTCTACGACGGACGCCACAACGGTGCGAAGAACTACGAGCCGAACAGCTTCGGCGGCCCGGCCCAGACCGGCCGTCCGCTGTGGCAGCCGGTCCCGGTCACCGGTGTCACCGGTGACCACGCGGCGCCCGTCCATGCCGAGGACAACGACTTCGTCCAGGCGGGCAACCTCTACCGCCTGATGTCGGAGGACGAGAAGGGCCGTCTGGTCGACAACCTGGCCGGCTTCATCGCCAAGGTGTCGCGCGACGACATCGCGGAGCGCGCGATCAACAACTTCCGTCAGGCCGACGATGACTTCGGCAAGCGGCTGGAAGCCGCGGTCCAGGCCCTGCGCGGCTAGTACGGATCGCTTGTCGTAGGCGGAGGGCCGGATTCCCCGAGGGGGGTCCGGCCCTCTCGCGTACTCAGCTCGCCAGCGCGGCCGGCTGCGGCTGCTTCCGGGCCGGTGCCCAGCAGCGGATGATGTCGCGCACGGAGACGACGCCCACGGGGCCGTTGCCGTCCAGCACGATCAGGTGCCGGAAGCCGCCGTGCGCCATGGCCTGCGCGGCCTCCTCCAGCGTCCAGGAGGGTGCGGCGAAGACGACGTCGGTGGTGGTGTGGGTGCCGGCGGTTTCGAGGTCGGGGTCCTGGCCCGACCCGACGGAGACGAGGATGTCGCGTTCGGTCAGGATGCCGAGTCCGTCGGCGTCGGTGTCGAGGACGACGGCCGCCCCGACGCGGCGCTCCGCCATCAGCCGGGCTGCCTGGCGGAGTGTGTGGGCGGGGCCGATGGTGAGGACCACCGTGCTCATGGCGTCACGGACGAGCATGAAGGAGCCACCTCCTTGGTGAAGCGGACCCACGACTTGCGAGAATGGATTCACAAGTTCACAAGTGGGGGTTCTCAGAGTGGCAGCCGGACGGGGCGGCAACAAGAGGGCGCGGGAAGGCGGCTCACACGCCTCCGCGCGCCGGTTTGCACGAGGGCGTGACGGAGTACGCCAGGTGTCGTACGTCCCGTACGGGACGCGCTATCCGCGGAGGTAGCCCAGCATCTTCTCGTGAAGCAGGCCGTTGGACGCCGCCGCGTTGCCGCCGTGGGGCCCCGTCACACCGTCGAGGCTGGTGAAGACACCACCGGCCTCCTGGACGATGATCGCGTTCGCGGCCATGTCCCAGAGCGAGAGCTCCGGCTCCGCGCAGATGTCCACCGCTCCCTCGGCGACCATCATGTACGGCCAGAAATCGCCGTAGCCGCGCGTCCGCCAGCAGTCGCGGGTCAGGTCCAGGAAGCCGTCGAGGCGCCCCTGCTCCTCCCAGCCGCTGAGCGAGGAGTACGCGAAGGACGCGTTCTCGATCCGGTCGATCTTGGAGACGTGGAGCCGCGTCGCCGAGGTGAGGCTGCGCCCGGTGTACGCGCCGCCGCCCTTCGCCGCCCACCAGCGACGGCCCAGCGCGGGCGCGGACACCACGCCCATCACAGGCTGGAAGCCGTTCTCACCGGCCTCCATGAGCGAGATCAGCGTCGCCAGACCGGCACGCCGCGCACGTAGTTCTTGGTGCCGTCGATCGGATCGACCACCCAGCGGCGCGGGCCCGAGCCCTGCAGCCCGTACTCCTCGCCCAGGACGGCGTCGCGCGGCCTGCCGCGGTGCAGGTGGCTGCGGATCAGCTCCTCGGCGGCCTTGTCGGCCTCCGTCACCGGAGTCATGTCCGGCTTGGTCTCGACCTTGAGGTCCAGAGCCTTGAAGCGCTCCATCGTCGTGGCGTCAGCGGCGTCCGCGAGGACATGGGCGAAGCGCAGGTCATCGTGATAATCGGGCATGACCGAACAGTATCGACCACGTTCTCCGCAAACCACACGGTCCCGGAGTGCGGGCGGGCCCCCTGTCCGTACACGGCGGCGCGCGGGCCATTGACAGGGCCCGGCGGCGCGCCGGCCCTGAGGCCGGAACAGCTGTGCGCCCCGTACGGCCCGGGACCTCCGCCCGTGGGAGGCGGCACGATGCCCGCAGCGCGAGAAGCCTTGCCGGAAGCCGCCTCCGCGGCATCCGGGGAGGGCTTCGCGCGGCTGCTGGGAGCCGGGTCTCAGCGAGCCGGGTCTCAGTGGGCCGAGCCCGAGAGCTGGAGTCCGATGACGCCGACGATCACCAGCGAGATCGAGACGAGCTTCAGCGTCGAGACCACATCGCCGAGGAAGACCATTCCGTAGATCGCGGTGCCCGCGGCCCCGATGCCGGTCCACACCGCGTACGCGGGCCCCACGTCGAGTTTCTTCAGCGCGAGCGTCAGCAGTCCGAAACTGCCCAGCGCGAACGCGGCGAAGGCGATCGTGGGCCACAGCCGGGTGAAGCCGTGGGACAGCTTCAGGCACACCGCGAAGCCGGTCTCCAGGAGCCCCGCCACCATCACCAGCAGCCACGCCATGGCCGGCTCCTCCCGCGTCGGTGACCGCTTCGTCGCACTTGGTGCGAGTATGCCCTTACCAGGAGCGGGCAGCGGTAAACGCGGCGCGTCCGGTCAGTCGCCCTCGCGCCGCTCCCGCGTCGCGAGCAGCCGCCGCAGCGAGTCCAGCCTGGCCGGATCGGCGTGACCGTCGGCCACCCACTGGTCCAGCGCGCACTCCGGTTCGTCGTGGCTGCAGCCGCGCGGGCAGCCCTCCGTCCCCGGTTCCAGGTCCGGGAAGGCGAGGATGACGCGCGACGGATCCACGTGGTTCAGCCCGAAGGACCGGACGCCGGGCGTGTCGATCACCCAGCCGCGCACGCCCGTGAGCGGCAGGGCGAGCGCCGAGGTGGTGGTGTGCCGGCCGCGGCCCGTGACCGCGTTGACATGGCCGGTCGTACGCCGCCGCTCCTCCGGTACGAGCGTGTTGACCAGGGTCGTCTTACCGACGCCCGAGTGGCCCACGAACGCCGTCACCTTGTCCTCCAGGTGCTTGCGGACCAGTTCGGTCGCCGCCCCGTTCTCCAGCTCCTCGCGGCTGGTCACGAGGTACGGGACGCCGAGGGGACGGTAGGAGGCCAGCAGCTGCTCCGCCGGCGCCAGGTCCGACTTGGTCAGCACCAGGAGCGGGTCCAGCCCGGCGTCGTACGCCGCCACCAGGCAGCGGTCGATCATGCGCGGACGCGGCTCGGGGTCGGCCAGGGCCGTGACGATCGCCAGCTGGTCGGCGTTGGCGACGACCACCCGCTCGAACGGATCGTCGTCGTCGGCGGTACGGCGCAGCACCGAGCGGCGCGGTTCGACGCGGACGATGCGGGCCAGGGTGTCCTTGTCGCCCGTCAGGTCGCCGACGATGGCGACCCGGTCGCCCACGACGGCGGACTTGCGGCCCAGCTCGCGGGCCTTCATCGCGACCACCGTGCGGTCCTCGACGAGGCAGGTGATGCGGCCCCGGTCGACGGTCAGGACGAAGCCCTCGACGGCGTCCTCGTGCTTGGGGCGGGTGTGGGTGCGAGGCCGGTTGCCCTTGCGGTTGGGGCGGATCCGGATGTCGTCCTCGTCGGGGTTCTTGCCGTAGCGGCGCATGTCGTCAGGCCCCGTCAGTTTCCGTCGAGCATTCCGGTCCACATCTGTGGGAAGTCGGGCAGTGTCTTGGCGGTGGTCGCCACGTTCTCGATCAGCACGTCCTTGACCGCGAGGCCGATGACCGCGCCCGCGGTCGCCATGCGGTGGTCGTGGTACGTGTGGAAGGTCCCGCCGTGCAGGCGGCGCGGCCGGATGCGCAGGCCGTCCTCGGTCTCGGTGACATCGCCGCCGAGCGCGTTGATCTCCCGGGTGAGGGCGGCCAGCCGGTCGGTCTCGTGCAGCCGCAGATGTGCGACACCGCGCAGTACGGACTCGGAGTCGGCCAGGGCGGCGACCGCCGCGATGCCCGGAGTGAGCTCGCCGACGTCACCGAGGTCCACGTCGATGCCGTGGACCGTGCCGGTACCGGTGAAGGTCAGGCCCTGCTCGGTGAGCTCGCAGGAGCCGCCCATCGCGGTGAAGATCTCGCGCAGTGCGTCGCCCGGCTGGGTGGTGCGCTCGGGCCAGTCGGGGATGGTGACCCGGCCGCCGGTGATCAGGGCGGCGGCGAGGAACGGCTGCGCGTTGGAGAGGTCGGGCTCGACGGTCAGGTCGCGGCCGAGCAGGGCGCCGGGGGAGACCCGCCACACGTTTGGCTCCCCGCCGGACTCGGGGGTGTCCACCTGGGCGCCGACCGCGCGCAGCATGTCGACGGTCATCAGGATGTGCGGCATGGAGGGGAGGGTGGCGCCGGTGTGGCGCACCTCCACGCCCTGGTTGAAGTGCGGGGCGGACAGCAGGAGCGCGCTGACGAACTGCGAGGACGAGGACGCGTCGATTTCGACCGGGCCGCCGTCCAGTGCGCCGTTGCCGTGCACGGTCAGCGGGAGCGCGCCGCGGCCGTCGTCGTCGATACGGGCGCCGAGGGTGCGCAGCGCGTCGATGACGGCGCCGAGCGGGCGTTCGTACGAACGGGGATCGCCGTCGAAACGGACGGGGCCGTCGGCGAGCGCCGCGACGGGCGGCAGGAAGCGCATCACGGTGCCCGCGTTGCCGACGTCGACCGTGGCCGGGCCGTGCAGCCCCGCCGGGATCACGCGCCAGGCCTCGCCGGAGCCGTCGAGCTCACCCGTGGCGGACGAGCTGGACGACACGGTCTCCTCGATGCCGACGCCCATCGCGCGCAGCGCGTCGGCCATCAGGCAGGGTGTCGCGAGAGCGCAGCGGGCGGCGCAGCCAGCCGGGCTCGGCGGCGAGGGAGGCCAGGACGAGAGCGCGGTTGGTGACCGATTTCGATCCGGGCACGGAGACGGTCGCGTCGTCGACTTCGCCGGTGTGGGGTGCGGGCCAGAGGGCGGGGTGCACGGAGCTTTCGGTCATGGCCTTCACTTTAATGGCTCGCGGCGGGCCCGGATCTTGATCAAATGCCCCGAAACCGGGGCGTAACTCGATGGTGTGGTGCGCCGGCGGTGCGTGACGACGGCCCGTGGTCGCGGTCGCCCCGGCCGTGGTCACAGGCCGAGCAGCCAGCGCCCGCCGCCCAGCAGGGCGCAGACCGACACCGTGTGGAAGAAGAGCAACCACACCACGGCCGGTACGTGCGTGAGCCGCGACAGCTGGTCGGCGTCCGAGTCGGGGGCACCGCCGTGACGGCGCTTGGACTGGAGCTCGAAGGCGGGACGGACACCGCCGACGAGCATGAACCATACGGCGGCGTACGCGAAGGCGGCCTGGACCTCCGGGGCCGTGAGCCAGGAGACGAGGAGGAAGGCGGCGCCGGTGGCGATCACGGTCAGGGCGCCGTACGCGTTGCGGATCATCACCAGCATCGCCAGCAGCAGGGCCGTGGCTATCCAGAGGAAGAGCGTGATGCGGTCCGCAGCGAGCAGCCAGGCGCCGCCGAGGCCCAGGAGGGAGGGCGCGGTGTAGCCGGCGGCGGCCGTCAGGATCATGCCGATGCCGGTCGGCCTGCCCCGGCTCACGGTCAGGCCGCTCGTGTCGGAGTGGAGGCGGATGCCGTCGAGGCTGCGGCCCGTGAGCAGGGCGACCAGGCCGTGGCCGCCCTCGTGGGCGATGGTGATGGCATTGCGCGACAGGCGCCACACGGGACGCGGGACGACGACGGCCAGGGCGAGGAGGGCCGCAGCTGCCACGAGCCACTGACCCGGATCGGGCTGCGTACCGGAGAGGCGGTCCCACAGATCGCCGAGAGGGGTGCTGTCCATGGTCAGGGCGGCTCCTTGAAGTCGGGAAGTCGGGAAGTCGTGGCAGTGTGGCATCCATGTGCGGACGGTATGCAGTGAGCCGGAGTGCCGAAGAACTCGTCGGGCTCTTCGATGTGCAGAGGTGGGAGCCCGAGGAGGCGCTCGCCCCGGACTGGAACGTGGCTCCGACGAAGGAGGTCCACGCGGTACTGGAGCGTCCTGTGAAGGACGCGGGCGACGAGCGTCCGGTTCGGCAGTTGAGGAAGCTGAAATGGGGGCTCGTGCCCTCGTGGGCGAAGTCGCCCGACGGCGGGGCCCGGATGATCAACGCGCGGGCGGAGACGGTGCACGAGAAGCCGTCGTTCCGGCGGCCGTTCGTCTCCCGGCGCTGCATCCTTCCCGCCGACGGTTACTACGAGTGGGTCACCGGCGTGGACGAGCGGCAGCTGGAGGAGCAGGGGAAGAAGAAGCGGCCGCGGAAGCAGCCGTACTTCGTAACCCCGGCGGACGGGTCGGTCATGGCGCTGGCCGGGCTGTACGAGTTCTGGCGCGACCGGACGCTGCCGGACGACCACCCGCAGGCGTGGTGGGCGACGTGCTCGGTCATCACCACCGAGGCGGAGACGTCGCCGCTGGCGGTCGCACCGGCCTCCGGACCGGGCTCGCTGGCCGACATCCACCCCCGGATGCCGCTGATGCTGACGCCGGACCGGTGGGACGCGTGGCTGGATCCGGCCCATAGGGACGTCGAGGACGTACGGGCGCTGCTGGCGCCGCCGCCGGGCGGGCTGATGCGGGCGTATCCGGTGAGCACGGCGGTGAGCAACGTGCGCAACAACGGTCCGGAGCTGCTGGAGGAACTGGCGGCACCGGAGGAGGAAACGCTGTTCTGAGGCGGTACGGGGAGCGGGCAGGATGGGGCGTGTGACACAGAGCGAGACGGTGGAGACGGCGGCCGGTGAGGCCCGGATCACCTGGGCCGAGGCCGAGGCGCCGTGGATCGTCCTGGCCGTGAGCCACGGCGCCGGGGGCGGCATCGAGGCGCGGGACCTCCAGGGGCTCGCGGCGCGCTGCCCGCGCGCGGCGGTGAGCGTCGCCCTGGTGGAGCAGCCCTGGCGGGTGGCCGGGAAGAAGCTCGCGCCCGCTCCCAGGACCCTGGACGCCGGGTGGCGCGGGCTGTGGCCCGCCCTGGAGAAGCCCGGACTGCCGGTCGTCTCCGGCGGGCGCAGCGCCGGGGCGCGCGTCGCGTGCCGGACCGCCGCCGAACTGGGCGCGCGCACCGTGCTCGCGCTGAGCTTCCCGCTCCACCCTCCCGGCCGCCCCGAGAAGTCCCGGGCGGAGGAACTTCTGGGCGCCGGGGTCCCCACTCTGGTCGTACAGGGGGGAAACGATCCCTTCGGGAAGCCCGGGGAGTTCCCGGACGGGGCGTACGACCTGGTGGAAGTGGCGTACGCCGACCACGGGTTCGCCGTGCCGAAGAAGGCCGGGACCACCGGCGGACAGGTCGTGGAAGTGATCACGGACGCCGTCGGGAGCTGGATCGGCGGGCTCCGGGAATGATCTGCGCGAGACCTCTGTTGTTCCGTGCGTCGGCATACACCGCACGTACGTGGAGAGGGAGTCCGTCGCATGGGATCGACTATCTGCCCGAGCCGCTCGAACACCGCTGACCTGGAGTGGACGGTGCTCACTGCGGCCAAGTCCGCCCCTCGCCGGGCGGCGGACGGGCAGGATCGTCGTCTATCCTCCGTTTCGAGCGGGTCCGCATTCGGCCCCGCCACGGCGTTGGAGGAGGTGGGTCCGGTCACTGGGACCGACACAGGGACCGACGACGGCCAGGCGGCGGAGGAGAGCACCGCCGAGCGCAACGCGCGCTTCGAGCGCGACGCGCTGGGTTTCCTCGACCAGATGTACTCGGCCGCGCTGCGCATGACGCGCAATCCGGCGACGCGGAGGACCTGGTGCAGGAGACGTACGCCAAGGCGTACGGGTCCTTCCACCAGTTCCGTGAGGGTACGAATCTGAAGGCGTGGCTTTACCGCATTCTGACGAACACCTTCATCAACACGTACCGGAAGAAGCAGCGCGAACCGCAGCGCAGCGGCGCCGAGGAGATCGAGGACTGGCAGCTCGCGCGCGCCGAGTCGCACATGTCGACGGGCCTGCGCTCCGCCGAGTCGCAGGCGCTCGACCACCTGCCCGACTCGGACGTCAAGTCCGCGCTGCAGGCGATCCCCGAGGAATTCCGCATCGCGGTCTACCTCGCGGATGTAGAGGGCTTTGCGTACAAGGAGATCGCGGACATCATGGGAACACCCATCGGCACAGTGATGTCCCGGCTGCACCGGGGCCGCCGTCAGCTGCGCGGCATGCTCGAGGACTACGCGCGTGACCGCGGGCTGGTCCCGGCGGGTGCCGGAGAGTCGAACGACGGGAAAGGTTCGGGCTCATGAGCTGCGGAGAGCCGCACGAGACTGACTGCTCTGAGGTCCTGGATCATCTCTACGAGTTCCTCGACCACGAGATGCCGGACAGCGACTGCACCAAGTTCGAGGTGCACTTCGGGGAGTGCTCCCCGTGCCTGGAGAAGTACGGCCTGGAGCAGGCCGTCAAGAAGCTGGTGAAGCGCTGTTGCGGCAGTGACGACGTACCGGCCGACCTGCGGGCCAAGGTCATGGGGCGCATCGATCTGATCCGGTCGGGGCAGGCCGTGCCCGAGCAGGACGTGACGACCACGACGTCCGCCGACCTGCCGACCGCCGCCAACGAGGCGTAGCCTCTGCTCCGCCCTGCCCCGCCCCGGCCGGGATCCCGCCTCACGAAGCGGCTGATTATCACTCGAAGGTGCTAATCAGCCGCTTCGTCGTCTCCAGCTCCGCTCAACTCGCTAGCGTGACGCACGCATTGTGGCGGGCGGACCCGGGACAACAGGAGCGAGGCTGGTGAGAGCCCTTTCGATGGCGGCGCGTGCGTACATCCTGTGTGCGCTGCTGGCGGCCGCCTGTTGCGCGCTCCCCGCCCTGCGGCCCGGCGCCGGCATCCCCTGGGGCACTGCCGCTCTGCTCGCCGTGCTCCACGCCGCCTGCGAACTGCTCGGGCGCCGGCCGTTCCTCGTCAGCGCGCTGCGGGCCGGCGCGGGGGCCTTCTTCCCCCGCGCTGCTCGCCGCCGTACTGCTGCTGCCGCCGCCGGCCGCCGCCCTCGTCGCCGTGCCCGGGGCCCTCGTCGGCCATGTCGAGCGGCCCCGCGTGCCGTGCGGCGGGCCTGGCGGGCGGCGCAGCTCGCGCTCGCCGCGTGGTCCGCGGCCCATGTCTGCACGTTCCTCGGCGGCGGTGCGTCGCTGGGCGGGGCGACCGGGCCGCCGCCCGATTTCCCGTACGTCCTGCTGCCCGCCGGGGCCGCCGTCCTCACCTTCTGCCTGGTCCTGACCGCCCGCGACGGCGCATCCTCGCCGCCGCCGAGAGGCTGCCCGTGCGCGCCGCCTGGCGCTGCGGGCTGCTGCTGCGCTCCCTGGCACCGCACGGTGTGCAGGGGCTCGCCGGGCTGATGACGGCGGTGCTCTGGCGCAGTTCGTACGGGCCGCTCGCCGCGCTCTTCGTCCTGCTGCCGATGTACATCTCCTGCTGGGTCTTCGCGCAGTACCACCGCGAGCGCGCCGCCCACCAGGCCACCATCCGCGCCCTCGTGCAGGCGGTCGACATCAAGGACCGGTACACGCGCGGGCACAGCGAACGCGTCGGCCGCGCGTCCGTGATGATCGCCCGCGAGCTCGGCATGGACGAGGACCGCATCGAGGTCCTGCGGTTCGCCGGCATCCTGCACGACGTCGGCAAGCTCGGCGTCCCGACGCGGCTGCTCCGCAAGGACGGGCCGCTCACCCCCGAGGAACGCCGGGTCATCGAGCTGCATCCCGAGTACGGGCACGAGATGGTCCGCGGCATCGGCTTCCTCGGGGAGGCGCGGGCGGCGATCCTGCACCATCACGAGCGGCTCGACGGCAGCGGCTACCCCTACGGCCTCGCGGGCGGCCGGATCCCGGAGTTCGCGCGGATCGTCGCCGTTGCGGACGCCTTCGACGCGATGACGTCGACGCGCTCGTACCGGCGGGCGCGGCCGGTGGGGACCGCCCTGCGGGAACTCGACCGGTGCGCGGGCACGCAGTTCGACCCGCTGATGGTGACTGCGCTGACCCGGGCGCTGGCCCGCCACGGCTGGCACCACCGGGTCACTTCGGACGAACAGTCCGGCCCCAGAGGAAACGTCCCGCCACCGCTCACGGACGACGAGACCTCCGCCCCCGCCCCGGGCGGGGATCCGGCGTCCACTGCCGCCGCCGGCGCCCCGCCACGGCCCCGGCCGGCCCGCGTGAGCGCCGTCCCGGCCGCCGGGCCGAGGGGTGTCCTGCGGAGCGTGCCGCATGACGGGGCGGTGCAGGGCCGCGCGGCCGGCGCCCGCCTCGGGCTCGTCTACGGCGCCGCCGCGGCGCTCACCGTCTACGCCCTCGGCGACACCCTCTGGTACGGCGTCACCGAACCCGGCGTCGCCCTCGCCTTCGGCGCGCTCATCACCCTCGGGGAGCTCTCCCGCTGGGGCGTACGGGGCGGCCCCTCCGCCCTGCCCGCCGAGCGCGAACCCGCCCCGCTCGGCGCCGCCGGAGCCCTCGCCTACGCCCTGCTCGGGCAGAACGCCGGACAGCCCACCGTCCACGGCGTCCTCCAGGTCGTCGCCGTCGTGGTCGCCGCCGCCCTCGCCGGCGCGGTACCGCACGTCGCCGCAGGCCACGGGCACGCTCTCGACCACGTGGCCCGCCGTGTCCTCACCGTCGCGTTCGCCGCCGTCTGCTTCCAGCCGCTCTACAACTGCGGCCTGTGGGAGAAGTGGGTCGGCCACGGCCCGTACCACGCGCTCTTCCTCCTGCTGCTCCTCGTCCCCACCGCCCTCTGCGACGCCGTCCTCGCCGCCGTCATGGCCCGCGCCCGCACCGGTTACCCGTACGGGCCGCTCCTGCGCGACGAGCTGCGGGCGCTCCTCGGGATCGGCTCCGCGGTCTGCGCCACCGGCGCCGTCATGGCGCTCGGCGTCGCCGTCACCGGGCTGTGGGCACTGCCCGTCTTCTGCGTGCCCCTGCTGCTCACCCAGCTGTCCTTCCGCCGGTACGCCGCCGTCCGCACGACGTACCGCCAGACCATCGCCTCGCTCGCCCGCGCCACCGAGATCGCCGGCTACACCCCGCAGGGCCACGCCCACCGCGTCGCGCTGCTCAGCCGCGCGGTGGGGCGTGAACTGGGGCTTTCCGAGCCCGACCTCACCGTCCTGGAGTACGCCGCCCTGATGCACGACATCGGTCAGCTCTCCCTCCTCGACCCGGTCCCGGCCGGGGCCACCGCCTCCCTCCCGCCCGCCGAACAGCGCCGCATCGCGCTCCTGGGCGGAGCCGTCGTACGCCAGACGGGAGTCCCCGCCGAGGTCGCGGTGGTCGTCGAGCGGCAGGCCGACCCGTACCGGGAGCAGCCGCTGCCCGCCCGGATCGTCCGCGCCGTCAATGCATACGACGATTTCTCGGGGGAAAGCGGAGGGGGACTGGGCGGGCCGCTCAGCGCCCTGGAACAGCTGCGTCTCGGCACCTGCCGCGACTATCAGCCCGAGGTTGTGGAATCCCTGGCGCGTGTTCTGTCCCGGGGTGGTCCGGCCCTGTCCCCACCGGGGTAACCCATGGGTAATGAGCGGCCCTGCGACCCGGCATGGTTGGATGCCAAGAAGAGGAAGAAGAGGGTGTCCGGGGGGCACTGGACCTTCAACGACCGGCAGGCGGGACAGGCGGGAATCGTGAAGATCTTCGGGAAGGTACGGCACAGGCCGTCCGCCTCGTGGCGGCAGGCCACCGACCGCGCGTTCACGCTGATCGGCGACGGTCGGTACGAGGACGCGGGAGCGCTGCTGACACGCGCGGCGGACCTCGAACCCTGGCTGTCGGAGTCCTGGTTCAACCTCGCGCTGCTGCACAAGTTCCGGCACGACTGGGAGCAGGCACGCTCCGCCGGCCTGCGCGCCGTCGCGCTCCTCGACCGGGAGACCGGCGCTCCCGACTGGTGGAACGTCGGCATCGCGGCCACCGCCCTCCAGGACTGGCCGCTGGCCCGCCGCGCCTGGCAGGCGTACGGCCTGAAGGTGCCCGGCGAGCCCACCGAGAGCGGCGAGCCCCACGGCATGGAGCTGGGCAGCGCCGCCGTCCGCCTCTCGCCGGAGGGCGAGGCCGAGGTGGTGTGGGGCCGCAGGCTCGACCCGGCCCGGATAGAGGTGCTCTCGATTCCGCTGCCGTCCTCCGGGCGCCGCTGGGGCGAGGTCGTCCTGCACGACGGCGTACCGCACGGCGAGCGCGTCACCGCCGCGGGCCCGTCGTTCCCCGTCTTCGACGAGATCGAGCTGTGGGCGCCCTCGCCCGTACCCACCTGGGTGGTCCTCCTGGAGGCCGCCACCGAGTCCGACCGGGACGCCCTGGAGCGCCTCGCCGCCGACGCGGGGTTCGCCGCCGAGGACTGGTCGTCGTCCGTACGGCTGCTCTGCCGGGCCTGTTCCGAGTCGCAGATGCCCAGCGACGAGGGCGACGGCGAACACCTCGACCCGCACGACCACAGCGAGCCCGGCCACCCGGGACCGCTCGGACACCGCACGGCCGGTGCCGGTGAGCTGTGGCTGCCGGAGCGCGAGTGCGGCATCGCGGCGCGGGCCGGACTGGTGCGCGGGCTGCTCGACGGGTGGGTCGCCGACAACCCCGACAGCCGCGAGTGGCGGGATCTCGAAGAAGTCTGCTGAGGGGCCCGCCGAAGCCTGCCCGTAGGCTGTACGGGCATCGGATTCGGTATTCGGGGTTTTGAGGAAGGCGTACGGCGGACATGGCGCAGCACGAGACGGACCAGCAGGAGATCAACGACGGGTTCGTCGTGGACACGGAGAACACCGAGGAGCGCGAGCAGGCGTACCGCGAGCGCGGTACCGCCCGCCCCATCACCGTCGTCGGGAACCCGGTCCTCCACAAGGAGTGCAAGGACGTCACCGAGTTCGACGACAAGCTCGCGGCGCTGATCGACGACATGTTCGCCAGCCAGCGCGCCGCCGAGGGCGTCGGCCTGGCCGCCAACCAGATCGGCGTCGACCTCAAGGTCTTCGTGTACGACTGCCCGGACGACGAGGGCGTGCGCCACGTCGGTGTGGTCTGCAACCCGGTCCTGGAGGAGCTTTCGCAGGAGGAGCGCAACCTCGACGAGGCCAACGAGGGCTGCCTGTCCGTCCCGACGGCGTACGCCGAACTGGCCCGTCCCGACTACGCGGTGGTGCGCGGCCAGGACGCCGAGGGCAACCCGGTCAAGGTGCGCGGCACCGGTTACTTCGCGCGGTGCCTCCAGCACGAGACGGACCACCTGTACGGCCGCCTCTACATCGACCGCCTGTCGAAGCGCGACCGCAAGGACGCGCTGAAGCAGATGGCGGAGGGCACGCCGCGCTACGAGACCGTCCCGAACGACTGATCTCCTCCGCCGTCGCCGGTGCGGCCGGGCGACTGCCATTGGTTGGGCAAATGACCCTGGCAGTCGCCCTGTTGACGTGCGTGGGCGGACACGTCAGTCTCGGGCGTGCCCCGCTCCTGTGCTCCTCGGTATGGAGGTCCCATGTTCCGGCGTACGGCGAGATCCGTCCTCTATTTTGTCATGCTCATGGTCGCCGCGTTGGGCGGTACGGTCGCCACCGCGGGCACCGCGCACGCCGACGGCTGCTACACCTGGTCCCGCACCCTCTCCCAGGGCGCCACCGGAGCCGACGTCACCCAGCTCCAGATCCGGCTCGGCGGCTACCCGGGCCCCGGCGCGGTGCTCGCCGTCGACGGCGACTACGGCCCCGCCACCACCGCCGCCGTCAAGCGCTTCCAGTCCGCCTACGGGCTCTCCTCGGACGGCGTCGCGGGCCCCGCCACCTTCAGCAAGCTCTACGCCCTCCAGGACGACGACTGCACGCCCGTCCACTTCTCGTACGCCGAGCTCAACAACTGCAACAGCACCTGGTCCGGCGGAGCGGTGAGCGCCGCCACCGCCAAGTCGAACGCCCTGCGCACCATGTGGAAGCTGGAAGCGCTCCGGCACGCCCTCGGAGACCAGTCCATCCGGGTCACCAGCGGTTTCCGCTCCCATGCCTGCAACGACGCGGTGGGCGGGGCGTCGAGCAGCCGTCACCTGTACGGCGACGCCGCCGACCTCGGCGCCGGCCCGCACTCCCTGTGCACGCTGGCCAAGCAGGCCCGTAACCACGGCTTCAACGGCATCCTCGGCCCCGGCTACCCGGGCCACGGCGACCACACCCACCTGGACCACCGCGCGAGCCGCTTCTGGTCCGCTTCCAGCTGCGGCGTCTCCTGACGGTACGGGCTTGCCGTGGAGTCCGCTCCAGCTCCTGGAGTGCGGTCGGTCCGCACCGCACCGCACTCACCGGCAGGGGAGCACCACCATGCGCTGTCGCGTCCTCGGCGGCACCGGCATCGAGGTGAGTACGCACTGCCTCGGACGGCATCCCGTGCTCGACGGCACCGCGGCCCGCGTCAGCCCGGGACCGCGCGCAGTGCCCCCGGCCGGCGGCCGGTGAGGCGGTCGAGGGCGGCGGCCGTGCTGTCGTCGGCGGGCAGGTGGACGAGGAGGCGCTGGTCGTCGTCGGCGGGCAGTTCGAGCGTCTCGTACGCCAGCCTCAGCTCGCCCGCCTCGGGGTGGACCAGGCGCGTGATGCCGCTGGAGCTGGGAAGCCCCGGCAGGGTGTCCACGCGCCCGGTGAATTCGGGGCCGCCGGTGACGGCCAACTCGTCGGCGAGCAGGGCGACATGGCCGTCCGTCCGGAAGGGGCCCTGCTTGAGGGCCGCGACCTGCTCGTCGGCGACGAGGTCCCAGTCGGGGTACGCGCTGCGTGCCCGGGGGTCGGTGAACACGTAACGGGCCAGGTTCGGCGGGCTGCCGTCCAGCAGGCCGACCGGGCCCGCCAGCCGCTCGTACCCCGCAGTCCAGGCGAGGACCTCGCTCAGCCGGTTGACCAGCACGGCGGGGGCGGGGTCGAGGCGGTCGAGCAGGGCCCGCACGGTGGGGCGCACCGTACGGACGGGGGAGGCGCCGCCCATGCAGTTGAAGCCGGCGTCGGCGCCCTTGACGAGGCGGTGCATGTGGATGCGCTCGCTCGCGGCCAGCCCGAGCGCGTCGGCCAGCGCGGACAGTACCTGCGGGGAGGGGCGGCGGTCGCGCCCCTGCTCCAGACGCGTCACGTACTCGACGCTGACGCCCGCGAGCGTGGCCAGCTCCGAGCGGCGCAGACCCGGCGTGCGGCGGCGGGCGCCGATGGGCAGGCCCACCTCGGCGGGGGTGACGGCTTCGCGGCGGGTGCGCAGGAAGAGGCCCAGCTCGTTGTCGCTCACCCGGTGAACGTAACACCGGCCCCCCGGCCGGATCGTGGCCCTGCCACTACCAGTCCCGGCCCGGCCTTCCTGTTCCCGGCTCCGCCCGGCAGATTGACGGACACGACCCCCGGAGCGCGGGTCGCCTCCGCACTTCGTACACCTCGTACGCCGGACAAGGAGCACAGCCATGCCCAGGGAGACCCTCAGCCTCGCGGTGATCGTCGGAAGCGTCAGGGAGGGCCGGTTCGCCCCGGTGGTCGCCGACTGGTTCGTCGGACAGGCCCGGGAGCACGGCCGGTTCGAGGTGGACCTCGTCGACCTGGCGGACACGCCGATCCCGCTGGAGCTGCCGCCCGTGCCACCGGCGATGGAACCGGACCTGCCCCGCCCCGCGAGCATGGAGCCCCTCACCCGCCGGCTCGCTGCGGCCGACGCGGTGGTCGTGCTGACGCCGGACTACAACCGCAGCTTCCCGGCCTCGCTGAAGGCCGCCGTCGACTGGCACTACACCGAGTGGCAGGCCAAGCCGGTCGGCTTCGTCGGCTACAGCGGGGCCAGCGGCGGTCTCCTGGCCATCGAACAGCTCCGCCAGGTCTTCAGCGAGCTCCACGCCCACACGGTCCGCGACTACGTCTCGTTCCCCCGTTACTACGAGCTCTTCAGCCCCGACGGGACCCTGAAGAACCCGGAAGGGCCCAACGGCGCCGCGAAGGTCATGCTCGACCAGCTTCTCTGGTGGGGCACGGTCCTCCGCGACGCCAGGCGCGACCGCCCGCTCGCGGTCTAGAAGTCGTCGTCGAAGGCGACCGAGCCCTCGACCGCGACCTGGTACGCCGACGGGCGGCGCTCGAAGAAGTTCGTCAGCTCCTGGACGCCCTGGAGCTCCATGAAGGAGAACGGGTTCTGCGAGCCGTACACCGGGGCGAAACCGAGGCGCTCCAGGCGCTGGTCGGCGACGCACTGGAGGTACTCGCGCATCGACTCGGTGTTCATGCCGGGCAGGCCGTCACCGCACAGGTCGCGGCCGAACTGGAGCTCCGCCTCGACGGCCTCCTTCAGCATGTCCGTGACCTGCTGCTGGAGGGCGTCGTCGAAGAGGTCCGGCTCCTCCTTGCGGACGGTGTCCACGACCTCGAACGCGAAGTTCATGTGCATCGTCTCGTCGCGGAACACCCAGTTGGTGCCGGTCGCCAGGCCGTGCAGCAGGCCGCGCGAGCGGAACCAGTAGACGTACGCGAACGCGCCGTAGAAGAACAGTCCCTCGATGCACGCCGCGAAGCAGATCAGGTTCAGCAGGAAGCGACGGCGGTCGGCCTTCGTCTCCAGGCGCTCGATCTTCTCGACCGAGTCCATCCACTTGAAGCAGAACTGTGCCTTCTCGCGGATCGAGGGGATCTCCTCCACCGCGTCGAACGCCGCCGCGCGGTCGTCCGGGTCGGGGAGGTAGGTGTCCAGCAGCGTCAAGTAGAACTGGACGTGCACGGCCTCCTCGAAGAGCTGGCGCGAGAGGTAGAGGCGCGCCTCGGGGGAGTTGATGTGCTTGTAGAGGGTCAGCACCAGGTTGTTGGAGACGATCGAGTCGCCCGTCGCGAAGAACGCGACCAGCCGGCCGATCATGTGCTGCTCACCGGGCGAGAGCTTCGCGAGGTCGGCGACGTCCGAGTGGAGGTCGACCTCCTCCACCGTCCAGGTGTTCTTGATCGCGTCCCGGTAGCGCTCGTAGAAGTCCGGGTAGCGCATGGGGCGCAGCGTCAGCTCGAAGCCCGGGTCGAGAAGGTTCTTGTCGGGGTTGGTCGACATTACTGGCATGCCTCGCAGGACTCGGGGTTCTCAAGGGAGCAGGCGATCGCGTCGGCGTCGGCGCGGTGGCCTGCTGGACGGGGACGGTGGTGGTGGGCGCCGCGGCCGCCGCGCCGGAGCCGGCGGCCCGGGCGATGCGGGTCGCGGGGCGCGAGCGCAGGTAGTACGTCGTCTTCAGCCCCTTCTTCCAGGCGTACGCGTACATCGAGGAGAGCTTCCCGATGGTCGGTGTCTCCAGGAAGAGGTTCAGGGACTGCGACTGGTCGAGGTACGGCGTACGGGCCGCCGCCATGTCGATCAGGCCGCGCTGCGGGATCTCCCACGCGGTGCGGTAGAGCGCCCGTACCTCCTCGGGGATCCAGCTGAAGCCCTGCACCGAGCCGCTGGACTCGCGCAGCGCCTCGCGGGACTGGGCGTCCCAGACGCCGAGCTTCTTCAGGTCCTCCACCAGGTAGGCGTTGACCTGCAGGAATTCGCCGCTGAGCGTCTCGCGCTTGAAGAGGTTCGAGACCTGCGGCTCGATGCACTCGTACACGCCCGCGATCGACGCGATGGTCGCGGTCGGAGCGATCGCGAGGAGCAGGGAGTTGCGCATTCCGGTCTTGGCGACACGGGCGCGCAGCGCGTCCCACCGCTCGGGCCAGGTGACCTCGACGCCGTAGTGGTCGGGGTGCAGGACGCCGCGCGCGCGCGGGTCTTCTCCCAGGCCGGGAGCGGGCCGCTGACCTCGGCGAGGTCGCAGGACGCCTCGTACGCGGCGAGCATGATGCGCTCGGCGATCTTCGTGGAGAGGGCGAGGGCCTCGGGGGAGTCGAAGGGCAGGCGCAGCTTGAAGAAGACGTCCTGGAGACCCATCGCGCCCAGGCCCACCGGACGCCACTTGGCGTTGGAGCGGCCGGCCTGCTCGGTCGGGTAGAAGTTGATGTCGACGACGCGGTCGAGGAACGTGACGGCCGTACGGACGGTCTCGTCCAGGCGCTCCCAGTCGATGTCGCCGTTCCCGGACACGAACGAACCGAGGTTGACCGAGCCGAGGTTGCAGACGGCCGTCTCCCCGTCGTCCGTGACCTCCAGGATCTCGGTGCACAGGTTCGAGGAGTGGACCACCGAGCCGGGCTCCGCCGTCTGGTTCGCCGTACGGTTCGACGCGTCCTTGAACGTCATCCAGCCGTTGCCGGTCTGGGCGAGGGTGCGCATCATCCGGCCGTACAGCTGGCGCGCGGGAATCGTCGTACGGGCCAGGCCGTCGGCCTCGGCCTTGCGGTACGCCTGGTCGAACGCGTCGCCCCACAGGTCGACGAGCTCGGGCACGTCGGACGGCGAGAACAGCGACCAGTCGGTGTCCGCGTCGACGCGCCGCATGAACTCGTCGGGGATCCAGTGCGCGAGGTTCAGGTTGTGCGTACGCCGCGCCTCCTCGCCCGTGTTGTCGCGCAGTTCCAGGAACTCCTCGATGTCCGCGTGCCACGTCTCCAGGTAGACGCAGGCCGCGCCCTTGCGCCGGCCGCCCTGGTTCACGGCGGCGACCGACGAGTCGAGGGTGCGCAGGAAGGGGACGATGCCGTTGGAGTGGCCGTTGGTGCCGCGGATCAGGGAGCCGCGGGCGCGGATGCGGGAGTACGAGAGGCCGATGCCGCCCGCGTGCTTGGAGAGGCGCGCGACCTCGTGGTAGCGGCCGTAGATCGAGTCGAGCTCGTCGAGCGGCGAGTCCAGCAGGTAGCAGGACGACATCTGCGGGTGGCGCGTACCGGAGTTGAAGAGCGTCGGCGAGGACGGCAGGTAGTCCAGGCGGCTCATCAGGCGGTACAGCGCGGCGACCTCGTCGGCGGCCGCGGGGGAGTGGTCCTTGGCCAGACCGGACGCCACGCGCAGCATGAAGTGCTGGGGCGTCTCGATCACCTGACGGGTGATCGGGTGGCGCAGGAGGTAGCGGCTGTAGACCGTGCGCAGGCCGAAGTAGCCGAAGCGGTCGTCGGCGGCCGGGTCGACCAGCGCGTCGAGGCGGGCCGCGTGGGCGGACACGAACTCGGCCGTACGGTCACGATCAGGCCCTCGCGGTGGCCGACGGAGACCGACTCGGAGAAGGTACGGACGCCCTGCGTCGCCGCCTCGTCGCGGATCGCGCGGGTCAGCAGGCGGGCCGCGAGGCGGGAGTACGCCGGGTCCTCGGAGATCAGCCCGGCGGCGGCGTCGGTGGCGAGGCCCCGCAGCTCGGCCGCGTCCGACGCCGCGTTGCGGCCGCGCAGGGCGGCCGCGGCGACTCTGCCCGGGTCGGTGTCGGGAAGGTCGACGTCAGGTCGGTGAGGGTCCGCAGGAGCGCGGTCCCGGGGCCGTCGGACGACTGCGTCGACTCCGTTGAACCCGTCGGCTCCGTGGCAGTTGCCGGATCGGCTGGCGCGATGGTCACGGGGTGCTCTCCCTCGCTCGGCTCGGGGCCGGCGGGGAACGGGGGCGTACGGGCACACCTCACCCCTGAGGGGCGGCACACCGCGTAGCGTCCACCGGCCCAACCGCGAGGCCCGGACGTGTCGGTATCCGGTTCGGTCGAGCCGGATACGCCGTCGGCAGGTCCTCGGACTCCTGGGTGCGCAAAAGCGCACCGATCACACCGTTGCGGGACAGTTCCGGATTCGCACCGGATTCCCCTGCGGCGACAGCGAGGTTGAGCATACATGTGGGGGCGGCTGGGTGTTGCACCCCCCAGATGTTGTGTCGGGCGGCCGATGGCATGGCGGGGGTGGGAATTTCTTCTCCCCGTCCGTGCCCGGAACGGGGCGCACTCCGGGCCCCTGGCACAGCCTCCGGCCGCGTGCCCTCAGGCGCCGGGCGGGCGTGACGTGGCACGCGGGCGCCGGTGGATCTCCGGCTCCGTGGCGGAGCTCACCGGGACACGCGAACGGGCCGCCACACCCCCCGAA
>RHMC01000064.1 GCA_003719395.1 Streptomyces altiplanensis | reverse complement strand
CCGGGGCGCCGCGCGGCCACCGGCCGTGGCTGTGGGCCGTGGGCGGCGCGGTGGCCGCTTCGGTGGTGTGGGCGGGCGGGCTCTTTGCTCACGGGGCGAAGGACGCGGTCGACATGCGGGGGTACCGGGTGGGCGAGGGGCTGTGCGAGAAGGCCGGGCTGGCCGCCCTGGAGCTGAGTCTGGGGAAGAAGCCGGCCGACCCGATCGAAATGGTGAGTGAGCACGGCGCCCTGGACAAGGCCACCTGCAGCGTGTACTTCACACCGGCGGGAAGGCCGGACAAGGACGGGTTCACCGTGAGCTACGAGGTCGAGATCGTGGCCGAGCTGCACAAGAAGACCGACCCGGAGCCGGAGTTCGAGGCCGTTCTCGCCCAGCCCGTCTGGGGGGAGGGGACGCCGCCCGAGCCGCAGGAAGTCCCCGGGCTCGGCGAGAAGGCGTATCTGATACCGCAGCCCGGTGAGTACGACGGCCCGCGGCTGAAGGTCCTGGACGGGGGCGCGGTGCTGGAAATCCTGGTCACTCCCGGCGTCGACTACCAGGGGGACGGGGATCCGCCCGACGACGGACCCGAGCCGGACCTGTCCGCGCTCCCGCCCCTCATGATCGAGGACATGCGGGACCTCATGGCCGCGCTCAGGGGCTGACGCGCACGAGTGGCTCAAGGGCTGACGCACACGCGTGAGGGGCCCCGCGGACGCGATGTCCGCGGGGGCCCCTCACGCGCGTACTGCCGGCTACTCGGCCAGGACGGCCTCGGAGTCGAGGGTCACGCCGACGGCCTGGATCACCGCGGCGATCTTGAACGCCTCCTGGATGGTGTCGCGCTCGACACCGGCCTTGCGCAGGACCTGCTCGTGCGAGTCCAGACACTGGCCGCAGCCGTTGATCGCGGAGACCGCGAGCGACCACAGCTCGAAGTCGACCTTCTCCACGCCCGGGTTGCCGATGACGTTCATCCGCAGACCGGCGCGCAGCGTCCCGTACTCCGGGTCGGAGAGCAGGTGGCGCGTGCGGTAGAAGACGTTGTTCATCGCCATGACCGCGGCGGCCGACTTGGCGGCCTGGTACGCCTCGGGCTTGAGGTTGGCCTTCGCCTCCGGCTCCAGCTCACGCAGCACCCTGGGCGAGCGCGAGGCGATCGCGCAGGCCAGGACCGTGCCCCACAGCTGCTGCTGCGGGAGGTCGCTGTTGCCGATGACCGAGCCGAGGTTCAGGCGCAGGTCCTTGGCGTAGTCCGGTACGGCGGACTTCAGTTCGTCGAGTGCCATGTCAGTCACTCACCCGACAGCAGGGCGACGGGGTCGAGGGTGTTCTCGCCCTTGGTCCAGTTGCACGGGCACAGCTCGTCGGTCTGGAGCGCGTCGAGGACCCGGAGGACCTCCTTGGGGTTACGGCCCACGGAACCGGCGGTCACCATCGTGAACTGGATCTCGTTGTTCGGGTCGACGATGAAGACGGCGCGCTGCGCGAAACCGTCCTCGCCCTCGATGCCGAGGTCACGCATGAGCTCGTGCTTCGAGTCGGCCAGCATCGGGAACGGCAGGTCGGTCAGGTCCGGGTGGTCCTTGCGCCAGGCGTGGTGCACGAACTCGGAGTCACCGGAGAAGCCGAGGATCTGCGCGTCGCGGTCGGCGAACTCGTCGTTCAGCTTGCCGAAAGCGGCGATCTCGGTCGGGCAGACGAAGGTGAAGTCCTTGGGCCACGCGAAGACGACGCGCCACTTGCCCTCGTAGGACTTGTGGTTGATCTGCTCGAACTCCTTGCCGGCCTCCAGGGAGACACAGGCAGTGAGGTCGTACGTGGGGAACTGGTCACCAACAGTGAGCACACGCGCTCCTTGCAGAGAAGGAAATCCCGTTACGGGAGTTTCCTGGGGGTTGGACGGATCCCCACAGTGACACAGGAAGCATTGATCACGGAAATAGCTAGACTTGCTTGATCCGATCGGAGGTGGTTATCAGTGGCCAGTAGTACCGGAAGCGGCGGTAACGGCGTCAAGGGCAAGCAGCCCAGCCTCGCGCAGCTGCGCGCGTTCGCCGCCGTCGCCGAGTATCTGCACTTCAGGGACGCCGCCGCCGCGATCGGCATGAGCCAGCCGGCGCTGTCCGGAGCGGTCTCGGCGCTGGAGGAGACCCTCGGCGTGCAGCTTGTCGAGCGTACGACGCGCAAGGTGCTGCTGTCTCCGGCGGGGGAGCGGCTCGCGGTGCGGGCCAGGGCCGTGCTCGACGCGGTGGGCGAGCTGATGGAGGAGGCGGAGGCGGTACGGGCGCCCTTCACCGGGGTGCTCAGGCTCGGGGTGATCCCGACGGTGGCGCCGTACCTGCTGCCGACGGTGCTCACGCTCGTGCACGAGCGGTATCCGGAACTGGACCTCCAGGTGCACGAGGAGCAGACGTCCTCGCTGCTGGAGGGGCTGGCGGCGGGACGGCTCGACCTGCTGCTGCTCGCGGTGCCGCTCGGGGTGCCGGGGGTGGCCGAACTGCCGCTGTTCGACGAGGACTTCGTGCTGGTCACGCCGCGGGGCCACGGGCTGGGCGGGCGCGGTGACATACCGCGCGAGGCGCTCAGGGAGCTGCCTCTGCTGCTGCTCGACGAGGGGCACTGCCTGCGCGACCAGGCGCTCGACATCTGCCGGGAGGCGGGCCGTACCCAGGGCGCGCCGGTCACGACGACCGCCGCCGGCCTCTCCACGCTGGTGCAGCTGGTCGCGGGCGGGCTCGGGGTGACGCTGCTGCCGCGCACGGCGGTGAAGGTGGAGACGGACCGCAACGATCAGCTGGTGACGGGGCACTTCGCCGACCCGGCGCCGTCGCGCCGTGTCGCGCTGGCGATGCGGACGGGTGCGGCGCGCCAGAGCGAGTTCGAGACGTTCGCGCAGGCGCTGCGGGAGGCGATGCGGCGGCTGCCGGTGCGGGTGGTGGCCGGCGCGGGATGAGGCGCGGGGTCCGGGACGGCGCTCCGGCCCGGCAAGGGGCGGGCAGGGGAGCGGCCCTTGCCGGGCCGGGGCTCCTACGGGGCCGGGGGCTCCGTGTCCGCGTCCGCGTCCGCGCCTTCGGAGGCCGCCCCCGGCGGCGGATCGGCGCCGCCCCGCCGGGGAGCCTGCCGTTCTCCGACAGGGCCCGCCGCAGCAGGAACTCGATCTGCGCGTTGGCGCTGCGCAGCTCGTCGGACGCCCAGCGGGCCAGGGCGTCGTACACGACGGGATCCAGCCGCAGCAGCACCTGCTTGCGCTGCCGCTGCGGCTGCTTCCGCTGGGGGGTCTCGTCCGTCACTGGTAAAGAGTGCCGGTGTTGAGGACGGGCTGGGCGGACCGGTCGCCGCACAGCACCACCATCAGGTTGCTGACCATCGCCGCCTTGCGGTCGGGGTCGAGCTCGACGATGTCCTGTTCGGCGATCCGGGTGAGGGCCATCTCCACCATCCCGACCGCGCCCTCGACGATCTGCTTGCGCGCCGCGACGACCGCGCCGGCCTGCTGGCGCTGGAGCATCGCCGACGCGATCTCGGGTGCGTACGCGAGGTGGGTGAAGCGGGACTCGATGATGTGGACCCCGGCCGCCTCGACGCGCGCGTGCAGCTCGACCGCGAGCTTCTCGGTGATCTCCTCGGCGTTGCCGCGCAGGGACAGGCCCTCCTCGTCGTGGGCGTCGTAGGGGTACTCGATGGCGATGTGGCGTACGGCGCCTCGGTCTGGGTGGCGACGAACTCCAGGAAGTCGTCGACCTCGAACGTGGCCTGCGCGGTGTCCTCCACCTTCCAGACCACGACCGCGGCCAGCTCGATCGGGTTGCCGTAGGCGTCGTTGACCTTGAGGACCGCGGTCTCGTGGTTCCTGATCCGGGTCGAGATCTTCGAGCGGGTGGTCAGCGGGTTGACCCAGCGCAGTCCGTCGGTGCGGATGGTGCCGCGGTAGCGCCCGAAGAGCTGGACGACGCGGGCCTCGCCCGGCGCGACCATGTTGAGGCCGCACATCGCCAAGAACGCGGCGAAGGCGACCAGGACGCCGGCGGCGATGAGCGCGGCCTTCGGGCGGCCGGGGTGAGGGTGGCGCCGAAGACGGCGAGGGCCGCCCCGGCGAGCAGCCCCAGCAGGCCCAGCAGCAGGGCGAGGCCGCCGCCGATGCTGTGCGCGGCCCTCTCACGGACGCGTGGTGCGGGCATCTCGGGCAGGTCGGCCGGTACGGGCGTGCTGGTCACGGACATGGTCGTCCCCCGGTTTCGTGTGCTGGCGGTGGTCCGGCTGGTCTAGCAAAGTGATATCACTTTTTTAGGGGCCGTAAACCTGTACGGGGGTTTTCGCAACCCTGGAGCCCCCTCATGAGTCGGTTCCAGTGAGACGGGTGCTGATTGTCACGTACGGAAAAGAGTGGATCGACAGCCCTTTGTCCGCATGGGCGGTGTTAGTTTTCTGAGCTGACATCCGGGGGCTCGATGAGCGGAGTTACGGACCAATGGGCCGAGCAGAAGCGCGACAGGACCGGAAGCGCGGTGCGCGCCGGGCGAAGAAGGAGGGAGGCATACGCCGCTTCTTCACCTGGAGGAAACTGCTGGGCACCTTCTTCGGGTTCTGCCTGCTCATGATGGGCGTCTTCGTGGCGCTGTACATATGGGTGCCCGTGCCGGCGGCCAATGCCGAGGCCGAGCTCCAGAGCAACGTCTACAAGTACAGCAACGGCGAGATCATGGCCCGGACCGGCAAGGTCAACCGTGAGATAGTCCCGCTCTCCCGCATCCCCAAGGACGTCCAGACCGCCTTCGTCGCCGCCGAGAACCAGAACTTCTACAAGGACTCCGGCGTCGACTTCAGGGGCACCGCCCGAGGCCTGCTCAACACCGTCACGGGCAAGGGCAAGCAGGGCGGCTCGACCATCACCCAGCAGTACGTCAAGAACTACTACCTGACCCAGGACCAGACGGTCACCCGCAAGCTCAGGGAGCTTGTGATCTCCATCAAGGTGGACCGGAAGAAGGACAAGTCGTACATCCTGGCCGGTTATCTCAACACCAGCTACTTCGGACGCGGCGCGTACGGCATCCAGGCCGCGGCCCAGGCGTACTACGGCGTCGACGCCGAGAAGCTGACCGTCGAACAGGGCGCGTACCTCGCGGCGCTCCTCCAGGCCCCCAGCCAGTACGACTGGGCGGCGGCCAGCCCCACCAGCCGGAAACTGGTCAAGGAGCGCTGGAACTACGTACTCGACAACATGATCGAGATGAACGAGCTGGACCAGGCCAAGCGCGACGCCATGAAGTTCGACATACCGCGGAACCCCAGGGGCGCCGCCGGTATGGAGGGCCAGACCGGCTACATGGTCGACGCCGCGAAGGCCGAGCTGAAGAAGCAGGGCGTCAGCGAGGCCGAGTTCGACGCGGGCGGCTGGACGATCACGCTCAACATCGACGAGAAGCGCCAGAAGTCGCTGGAGCGGGCGGTCGAGCAGCAGCTGGAGTCCCAGCTCGACCGCAAGAACAACAAGGTCGACGCGACCCTCCAGGCCGGCGCGACCTCGGTGGACCCGAAGACCGGCGAGGTCGTCGCGATGTACGGGGGCGTGGACGCCACCAAGCACTACCTCTCCAACGCCACGCGCTCCGACTACCAGCCGGCCTCGACCTTCAAGCCCGTCGTCCTCGCCGCCGCCCTGGAGAGCAACTCCAAGACGCAGGACGGCGAGCCGATCACGCCCCACACGATCTACGACGGCACCAGCAAGCGCCCCGTCGAGGGCAGCCCCACCCCCTTCGCCCCGCAGAACGACCTGGGCAGGAGCTTCGGACCCGTCCCCGTCGAGCAGGCCATGGCCAATTCGGTCAACTCCGTCTTCGCGCAGATGGCCGTGGACGTCGGCCCCGCGCGCGTCAAGGAGACCGCCCTCGACCTGGGCATGGAGGACAAGGGCGGCTTCGACGAGCGCCCCGCCATGTCCCTCGGTGTGATGGGCGCCAGCACGATGGACATGGCGGGCGTCTACGCGACGCTCGACAACCACGGCGAGAAGGTCACGCCGACCATCGTGAAGTCCGCGGAGCACAAGGACCGCGAGGGCGGCAGGGTGGATCTCCCCGAGCCGGCCGCCGAGCAGGTCGTCGACCGGTCGACGGCGGACAGCGTGACCAAGGTGCTGACCGGAGTCGTGAAGAACGGTACGGGGCGCCAGGTCTACAGCCCGGCCTACAACGCGGCGGGCAAGACCGGCACGTCGGAGAAGAACCGGTCCGCCTGGTTCGTCGGCTACACCCCCGAACTCTCCACCGCCGTGGCCATCTTCGGCGAGTCCACGAAGCCGGGCGGCGGGCAGGTCTCCCTGACCGGTACGGCCAACGCCGGCCGCGCCAGCGGTGGCGGTTTCCCCGCCAAGATCTGGGCGGACTACACCCGCGGCGCCCTGGGCGGCGGCTCCGACGCCGACTTCGACCTGGAGATCGACGAGGACGACACCTACTCGCCCCCGCCGACCGACACCCCCGAACCGACCCGTACGCCGACCACGCCCCCGGCGACCCCGACCACGCCGCCGGCCGACACGCCGTCCAGCACGCCCCCGAGAGGCGTACGCCGACGAGCGAGTCCCCGGACCCGACCGGGACGGTCACCCCGCCCGCCACCGGCGGCGGTGACACCGGGGGCACCGACGGCGGTGCGGACGACGGCGGCGCCACGGACGGCGGTGACACCGGTGGCGGTGACACGGGTGGTGACACCGGCGGTGACACCGGTGGCGGCGACACGGGTGGTGACACCGGCGGCGACACCGGCGGTGGCATCACCGAGGGCGGCACGGACATCGGCGGTCGCGACGACGCCCGGCCGCCGCGCCCCTGACGGACACCCTGACGGACGCGCCGCACACGGCTGCCGCGGACACCCCGGGGGTGGTCCCGCCGCAGCCGTACGCACCGGGCGGTTACGGGCGGGTGGCCAGCTCGAACCAGACGACCTTGCCGGACGACAGCCGCGTCGCGCCCCACCGCCTCGCCAGCCGGTTCACCAGGAAGAGCCCGCGTCCGCCCTCGTCCGTATCCCGCGCCCGCCGCTGCTCGGCAGCTGCGGCGAGTCGTCGCCGACCTCGCAGCGCAGTACGTCCGTACGCAGCAACCGCAGCGTCACGGGTCGCTCGGCGTAGCGCACCGCGTTCGTCACCACCTCGCTGACCAGCAGCTCCACCGAGTCGCTCAGCTCCTCCAGACCCCAGCGGACCAGCGCGCGCCGCGCCAGCCTGCGGGCCCGGCCGGGCGCCTGCTCCTCCGGCTCCAGGAACCAGTACGCCACATCGCTCGGCGCGATCCCGTCGAAACGGGCGGCGAGCAGCGCGATGTCGTCGTCGCGGTCACCGGGCCCGAGCATGTCGAGTACGTCGTCGCACAGCGCTTCCAGCGGCGGGGAGTGGTCGGGACCCGTCAGCTGCGCGGTGGCGGCGAGCCTCTCCCGCAGCTGCTCGATGCCCGTCACACCGTCCCGCAGCCGCGACTCGACCAGGCCGTCGGTGTACAGCAGCAGCGTGGCGCCCGCCGGGGCGTCCAGGTCGACGGCCTCGAAGTCGTCCCCGCCGACGCCGATGGGGGCGCCCGGCGGCACCCGCAGCACCTCGGCCCGGCCGCCCAGGTGCAGCAGTACGGGCGCGGGTGCCCCGCGTTGGCGATGGTGATCCGGTGCGAGACCGGGTCGTACACGGCGTACAGGCAGGTCGCCATGCGGTCCGAGCCCAGCCGCTGCGCCTGCTCGTCGAGGTGGTGCAGGACCTCCTGCGGCGGCAGGTCGAGACCGGCGAGGGTCTGCGCCGTCGTCCGCAGCTGGCCCATGATCGCGGCGGACGTCATGGAGTGCCCCATGACGTCGCCGACGACGAGCGCGACGCGGCGGCCGGCAGCGGGATCGCGTCGTACCAGTCGCCGCCGACGTCCGTCTCGGCGGCCGGCAGATAGCGCGAGGCCAGCTTGACGCCGGTCGGCTGCGGGAGCGAGTCGGGCAGCATGGTGCGCTGGAGCTCGTCGGCGATGTACGCCTCGCGCCCGTACAGCACCGCCTTGTCGATGCCGAGCGCCGTGTGCGTCGCCAGCTGGGCGGCGACCAGCAGGTCGTTCGCCTCGAAGGCGGGCCGCTCCGGGCGGCGCAGGAACACGGCGGCGCCGATCACCCGGCGCCGGCCGCGCAGCGCCGCGAGGATCGCACGGCGTCCGCCCGGCAGTCCCATGGAGTCCCCGAGCAGCTCGGGCAGGGCCGCCCGGGCGGACGCGGAGTCGCCGAACACCGGGCGTACGCCCCTGAGCACCTCGGCGAGGGCCCCGCCGCTGCGCACTTCGCACAGCTGCGGCGCGGGCATCGGCTCGACCTGGAGGTCGAACTCCTCGGCTCCGTCGTCGGTTAAACGCAGCCGGTCGGTACGGCGCAGGCGCAGCATGAACGGCACGGCGGGACGCTCGTCGCCGACCGGGAGCGGGTCGCGCAGGTACACGAGGATCGCGTCGGTGAAGGTCGGCACGGACGCCCGGCACAGACCGAGCACGATCTCGTCGAGGTCGATGCCGCGCGCGATCCGCCGCGTCCAACGAACCGCAGCCGGTCTCCCTCTCCCCTGGTCGCCCCGGCGGACTCCGGGGATCCGTCGGCGGCCGGCGTGGGAGCCGCCGCAGGACTTGGCACCATCGCGGACACCTCCTCCTGCCGTGGCCGGGCGCGCTCGTGCGGCCGGGCGACCAGAGGCTGCCGGCCTTCGTGCGAGGTGGACTGGTGCTCCGTCACGCGTGGGGTTCCGTCCGTCCGGGGAGCTTGTGCGAGGCAATCGCTCTGTGGGGCGGTATACCCGCTCTGCGGGCGGCCTCGACAGGGTGGCGGTCCCGGAACCCCGCGGACTTGCTCGCGAGCACGGCTCCACCCCCCTGTGGTGACATACGGTCAATTCCTTCTCGGGGGCCGCCAATTGACGACGGGCCCGGTGCGTCCAGTGCGCTCGGTGTTGCGGAAGACGATCCTACGTTTGACCCATGGGGGCGTATCAAGGGTCTCACGGTGCCATGTGAACAGGAGTACGGTCCCAGTCATCGGGCAATCGGGGAACGGCCCACCTCGGATCGGGCCGCCAGTGCTCCCAGCCGTCGCGGAACGGGGTCCCCCACGCGCTGATCACGTCGACCGCGGCCCGCCCCGCTTCCCGGACCCGCCGTGCCTGGGCGGCGCTCAGCAGCCCCACCCGGCGGGCCTGCGCGAACTCGTCCTCGTCGAGCCAGTACCAGGCGCGGTCCGGGTGCACGGAGATGTCGAGGAAGTGGTCCTCGGAGTCGACCCCGCCCGTCCAGCGGGTGCGTGGCTCCTCCAGGTTCACGTACCAGTTCTTGAACCGCCAGCCCTGGTCCCAGAACAGCCACACCGACCAGGGCTCGCCGGGCCGCGCCAGCTTCAGCACGCCGGTGCCCCGCCACCGCGAGGTGGTCGTGGTGCGCGGCGCCGTGTAGCGGGTGGCGAGCGGCTCCTCGTGCACGGGCGTGCCGTCCGTCAGCACCGGCCGCACGCACGGGGTGCCCGGAGCCATCCACACCGCGAGGAGTTCGTCGGTGTCGCGGACGACCGTGACGGGCCGGCAGATGTGGATCCTGTCGGAGGCGTTGCCGCGGTAGCGCCAGAGGATGTGGTCCCCCGGCGCCCAGCGCGCCCCGCCTGCCTCAGTCGCCGTATCTGTCATGAGCAGATCTTAGGAGTACGGGTGGCGGGGCGCTGCGACCGAGGTCACGGCTGCGTCGGAGGTGTGTCAGAGGTACGTCACGGATGCGTCATGCGCAGCACGTCCAGTGCCTCGTCGAGCTGGGTCACGGTGAGGTCGCCCCGCTCGACGTACCCGGACTCCAGGACGACTTCGCGGATGGTCTTCTGCTCGGCGAGGGACTTCTTGGCGACCTTCGCGGCCTCTTCGTAACCGATGTACTTGTTGAGCGGGGTGACGACGGACGGCGACGACTCCGCGTACGTGCGGGCCCGTTCGGCGTTGGCCGTGATGCCGTCGACCGTGCGGTCGGCCAGCAGCCGGGACGCGTTGGCGAGCAGCCGCACCGACTCCAGGAGGTTCTTCCCCATCACCGGAAGCATGACGTTGAGCTCGAAGTTGCCCGCGGCGCCGGCCGCCGCGACCGTCGCGTCGTTGCCCGTCACCTGGGCCGCGACCATGAGAACGGCCTCGGGAATGACCGGATTGACCTTGCCGGGCATGATCGAGGAGCCCGGCTGGAGATCCGGAAGGCTGATCTCGGCCAATCCGGTGCGCGGTCCCGAGGCCATCCAGCGCAGGTCGTTGCAGATCTTGGTGAGGGAGACCGCGATCGTACGGAGCTGGCCGGACGTCTCGACGAGTCCGTCCCGTGCGCCCTGCGCCTCGAAGTGGTCGCGGGCCTCGGTGAGCGGCAGACCGGTGGCACGGGTGATCTCGGCGATGACGGCGGCGGAGAAGCCGGGCGGGGTGTTGATGCCGGTTCCCACCGCCGTTCCCCCGAGGGGGAGTTCGGCCAGGCGGGGCAGGGAGGCCCGCAGCCGCTCGACGCCGTACCTGACGGCCGCCGCGTAGCCGCCGAACTCCTGGCCGAGGGTGACGGGCGTGGCGTCCATCAGGTGCGTACGACCGGACTTGACGACGTCCGCGAACTGGGCCGCCTTGCGTTCCAGGGAGGCCGCGAGGTGGTCGAGGGCCGGGATCAGATCACCCGTCACGGCGGCGGTCGCCGCGATGTGGATGGACGACGGGAACACGTCGTTGGACGACTGCGAGGCATTCACGTGGTCGTTGGGGTGGACGGGGCTGCCGAGGCGCTCGGTGGCGAGCGTGGCGACGACCTCGTTCATGTTCATGTTGGAGGACGTGCCGGAGCCGGTCTGGAAGACGTCCACCGGGAAGTGCTCGTCCCAGCGCCCCTGGGCCACCTCCCCGGCCGCCTCCTGGACCGCCCGCGCGATGTCCTTGTCGAGTACGCCGAGTTCGGCGTTGACCTGGGCGGCGGCCGCCTTGATGCGGGCCAGGGCCTCGATGTGGGCGCGCTCCAGGCGCTGCCCGGAGACGGGGAAGTTCTCCACGGCCCGCTGGGTCTGGGCCCGCCACTTGGCGTGCGCCGGCACGCGCACCTCGCCCATCGAGTCGTGCTCGACGCGGTAGCCGTCCTGGTGGTCGTCGGTCGTCATGGTCGCGTACCTCCTGTGGAAAGTTCGGAAAAGTTGAGCACTTGTCTTGTTCTGCGTATTCCCAAGTCGCCTACCCGCCAGTAAATACCGGGGGTAACAACAAACCGGGGAGGCGCAATGCAGCGCACACGGCTCAGACTTCGCTCTACGGCCCTTCGCTCCACGGTCGCCGCGGCCGCCGCGCTCGCGGCCGGCGTCGGCGGCCTCGCGGCAACAACCCCCGCCACCGCCGCCGACAGGATGTCATCGGCATCCACCCCTCTTCCGGCCGAACTGGAGGCCGTCCGCGCAGCCGAGGCCACCAAGCTCTACGGCGACCCGGCCGAGCGGCCCATGGACCGGCGCAAGACCGGGCTGATCTCGCTGGGTGACAGCGAGATCTCCGGCGAGGGCGTCGGCACGTACGAACCCGGCACCAACCGCCCCGGCAACTGGTGCCACCGCTCGCCGGACGCCGCGATCCACCGCACCGGCATACCGGCCGACGTCACGTACAACGTCTCCTGCTCGGGCGCGCACACCGGCAACATCAGGATCGGCGGAACCAAGCAGTACGCCGACGAGCTGGTCCAGAGCGACAACCTGGCCGTCAAGGCCCGCAACACCCGCATCAAGATGGTCCTGCTGGTCGCCGGCGCCAACGACGACCTCCAGTTCGGCCCGGTGATGACGGACTGCGTCACGCGCTGGCTGACCCTCCAGGGCCCTTGCGAACCCAAGTACGCCCCGGGCTGGCAGGCGCGCGTCGACGGCCTCGTCCCCAAGGTGGAGCAGACGGTCCGGGACCTGCGCAGCGTCATGCGCGGCGCCGGGTACGCCGACGGCGACTACAAGATGGTCGTGATGGGCTACCCCAGCCCCATCGGCCCCGACATCAAGGACAACCCGGATTTCCCCGGCAAGATCCCCGGAGGCTGCGCGGGGTACGACTCGGACGCGGCCTGGGGCCGCAACAGCGCGGTGCCGGCCTTCGAGCGCGGCATGCGCAGGGCGGCGGCCAGTACCGGCTCCGTCTACCTCGACAGCTCCCGCCTCTTCCACGGCCACGAGGTGTGCATGGAGGACCCCTGGGCGCGCGGTCTCTACATCGACCTGTCCAAGCCGGGCCTCCCGGACGAGAACTCGGTCCGCCAGTCCTTCCACCCGAACATCCGCGGCCACGAGGCCTTCGCGTCCTGCCTCACCCAGATGTACGGCTCCGGGCTGCGCGAGGCGAGCTGCGCGGACCCGGCGAGTACGGGAAAGCCGGTGCTCTTCGCGGGGGCGTGGGACGACGCGTACAAGCCGCTGAGGAACGCGGGGACGGGCACCTGCGCCGACATACCCGGATCGACGACGCGCAAGGGGACGGCGGTCGGCGGCTGGGACTGTCACGGCGGCCGGAACCAGGGCTGGTGGTACGACGCCGACCGGAAGTCGCTCCGCACGGAACTGAGCCACGACCGGTGCCTCGACGTGCCGGGGGCGAAGTACGGGGCGGGCACGGGCCTGGTCCTCTGGGACTGCTCGGGCGCGGCGAACCAGCAGTTCGTACGTGACGGCTCCACGATCCGCCCGGCGGCGTCGACGGGCGTGCGTGACGCTCGCGGCGGCGAAGGACCCGCTGCGGCTCCAGCCCTGCACGCGCGCGGCGACCAGCGCTTCGCGTAACCGGGGGCTGCCCCGGATCCCGGGCCCCGGATCCCGGTCTCGACGGGCTGGAAGAACAGACCCGTCCGGCGACCGGGGACAACGCCCGCAGGCGGCAACGCCTACGCCAGCCCGGGCCCCCGCACCGGGATCGACGTGAACGTCGGGGCCGGCGCCGGCTCGGTGAAGAAGTCGTTGCCCTTGTCGTCCACCACGATGAACGCCGGGAAGTCCTCCACCTCGATCCGCCAGACCGCCTCCATGCCGAGTTCCTCGTACTCGACGACCTCGACCTTCTTGATGCAGTCCTGCGCGAGCCGGGCGGCCGGCCCGCCGATCGACCCGAGGTAGAAGCCGCCGTGCGCGCCGCAGGCGTCCGTGACCTGCTTGCTCCGGTTGCCCTTGGCGAGCATGACCTTCGAGCCGCCCGCCGCCTGGAACTGCTCGACGTAGGAGTCCATCCGGCCGGCCGTCGTCGGGCCGAAGGAACCGGACGCGTACCCCTCGGGGGTCTTGGCGGGACCGGCGTAGTACACCGGGTGGTCCTTCAGGTACTGCGGCATCTCCTCGCCCGCGTCCAGCCGCTCCTTGATCTTCGCGTGCGCGATGTCGCGGGCGACGACGAGCGGGCCGGTCAGCGAGAGCCGCGTCTTGACGGGGTACTTGGTGAGCTCGGCGAGGATCTCGTCCATCGGCCGGTTGAGGTCGATCCTGACGACGTCCCCGGCCTCGTCCAGCTGCTCGTCCGTCGTGTCCGGAAGGAACCGCGCCGGGTCCTTCTCCAGCTGCTCCAGGAAGACGCCCTCGGCCGTGATCTTCGCGACCGCCTGGCGGTCCGCCGAGCAGGACACGGCGATCGCGACGGGCAGCGAGGCGCCGTGGCGCGGCAGCCGCACCACGCGCACGTCGTGGCAGAAGTACTTGCCGCCGAACTGCGCGCCGATGCCGATCTTCTGCGTCAGCTCGAAGACCTTTTCCTCCAGCTCCTTGTCGCGGAAGCCGTGGCCGGTCGGCGAGCCCTCGGAGGGCAGCTCGTCCAGGTAGTGCGCGGAGGCGTACTTCGCGGTCTTGAGCGCGAACTCGGCCGACGTGCCGCCGACGACGATCGCCAGGTGGTACGGCGGGCAGGCGGCCGTGCCCAGCGAGCGGATCTTCTCCTCCAGGAACTTCATCATGGAGGTCTCGTTGAGGACCGCCTTCGTCTCCTGGTAGAGGAAGGACTTGTTGGCGGAGCCGCCGCCCTTCGCCATGAAGAGGAACTTGTACGCGCCGCCGTCGGTCGCGTACAGCTCGATCTGCGCGGGCAGGTTCGAGCCGGTGTTCTTCTCCTCCCACATGTTCAGCGGGGCCATCTGCGAGTAGCGCAGGTTGAGCTTGGTGTACGCGTCGAAGATGCCGTGCGAGAGGGCCTCCTCGTCGCCGCCCTCCGTCAGGACGTTCTGGCCGCGCTTGCCCATGACGATCGCCGTGCCGGTGTCCTGGCACATCGGCAGGACGCCCGCCGCCGCGATGTTCGCGTTCTTCAGCAGGTCCAGGGCCACGAACTTGTCGTTCGAGGACGCCTCCGGGTCGTCGACGATCGGCGCAGCTGGGCGAGGTGCGCGGGCCGCAGGTAGTGCGAGATGTCGTGCATCGCCTCGGCGGCGAGGGTGCGCAGCGCCTCGGGTGCGACCTTGAGGAACGTACGGCCGTCGGCCTCGAAGGTGGAGACACCCTCGGCGGTCACCAGGCGATACGGCGTGGTGTCCTCTCCCAGGGGGAGTAGATCGGAGTACGCAAACGCCGGGTTGGGCGGGCGGGAGACAGGGGGCATTACGGCCATTCCTCACTCGGCAGACGGCAACTGGCCTCCGTTGGCGCAGCGCGTCCACCAGCGTAAGACTCCGGTGGGGGGCGGGGTCTGTGAGGTAAGGCTCAGTTGGCGGGCCTCCGTACTAGTCGCGATCTATCGCGTTTGGGTACGCTGGGACGGTGGACCTCGACAAGAACCATCCAGCGCCCACCCCCCGCGAGCCCGCCCTCCGCGCGTCCGACGCGGACCGCGACCGGATCGCGGACATCCTGCGCGACGCCGTGGCCGAGGGCAGGCTGACCGCCGAGGAGCACTCGCCGACCGCATCGACGAGGTCTACCGCGCCAAGACCGTCGCCGAACTGGAGCCGCTGGTCCAGGACCTGCCCGTCCCCGGCGGCGCCCGTGGCGAGCAGGCCACGGCGGCGTACGGCCCGGACGATCCCTCGACGTCGGCCCCGGCGGAGAACCTGGTCGCGGTCTTCAGCGTCTCGACGCGCAAGGGGCGGTGGCGGATCGGCCGCAGGACCAACGCCTTCGCGCTCTTCGGCAGCGTGGAGATCGACCTCACCGAGGCGCTCTTCGGGCAGCGGCTGACCGTGATCAACGCGACCTCGATCTTCGGCCACGTCGAAGTCCGCGTCCCCGAGAACATCACGCTGCGCGGCAGCGGCACCGGGATCTTCGGCAACTTCGAGGTCGACACCCTCGAAGCCCGCAATCCCGAGGCGCCGGTCGTGGTGGTCAACGGCTACTCGGTCTTCGGCCACATCGAGGCGAAGCCCAAGCGCGGAAAGCGCATCGCGGACCTGCACGGTCGCATGCGCAAACACCTCGGGCACTGACGCGGTTCGAAACCCTGTGCATAGGCGCGCGCACAGCGGGTAGGGAGTGCTGCATCGCTGCTCGCTCCCGAAGACGTCGTCAGGAGTAGACCGTGCTGCATCCGCCGCATCAGTCCCTGCAGGTCGCCGCCGTTCCGTCGCAGCGTGCGCCGGCCCGGGACCAGGCCGGCCCATGGCACACGGAGGCAGTGTGCCGCCGGGACGAGGCCGGGCTGTTCTTTGCCCCTTCGAAGGAGCCGACGGCCGCGAGACTGGCCCGGGAGGAAGCCGCGAAGGGGGTCTGCGCGCGGTGTCCCGTGATGATCGAGTGCCGGGAGCACGCCCTGCTCCAGCCCGAGCCGTACGGCGTCTGGGGCGGTCTGACGGCGGCCGAGCGCCGGGTGGTGCTGGCCAGGCGCAGGCGGCGCGAGATGGAGTTGAAGGCCGTCTCGCCCGGGAACCGGATCGCTGCCGCGGGCTGACCCGCGCCGCCCACTCCCTCTTCTCGCTCCCTCCGGCTCCGCTTCCCCCTTTCGTGCGTCTCAACTGGCCTCTCTTCTCATGCCAGTTGTGCGAGCATCGGACGGGGTGCGTGTGACGCGCGCCACCTGGGGCGGACCGAGGTGCACGGGGAGCCGCATGGACCGCAGGCACGGCACGGAAGTCAGGTTCGACCTGGCGTCCGGCCGCCAGGTCGGCGCGGACCTGCCCGTGCCGAAGGAGTTCAAGCCCTGGCCGGCCGGCGGTGCCCAGACCGGCCGCACCATCGAGGCGCTCGCCCTCAGCCCCGACGGCCGCCACCTGTACGCCGGAATGGAAGCGTCGCTGTCCCAGGACGGCGACGAGCGCGGCCGCAACCTGCCGCGCATCCAGCGCTACAAGGGCACGCCGGGCGGTTCGTGCGTACCGGACCGGCAGTACGCCTACCGGGCCGCGGACGGGCTCTGTCTGACCGAACTGGTGGCGGTCGGCGAGAACGAGCTGCTGGCCCTGGAGCGCCAGTACGCCGCCGGGGTCGGCAACGCGGTCCGCGTCCAGCGGCTGTCGCTCGGGGGCGCGCAGGACGTGACGGGGGAGCGGGCGCTCCATCTCGTCTCCGACGACAATCTCAACGACGTGCAGATCACGCGTCTGTACCTGCTCGCCGTACGAGTGTGGAGAACGGCGCCCCCCCCGGACGAGCGGGGGGCGCCGTCCCGCGGCCGGGGCCCCTACTTCGCGCGGTCGAAGTCGATGGCGCTGTAGGCGCGCAGCTTCGAGAGGCGGTGCGTCGAGTCGATCTGGCGGATCGTGCCCGACTTGGAGCGCATCACCAGGGACTGGGTGGTGGCGGTCTCGGCGCGGTAGCGGACGCCGCGCAGCAGCTCGCCGTCGGTGATGCCGGTGGCGACGAAGAACACGTTCTCGCCGCTGACCAGGTCGTTCGTGTGCAGTACGCGGTCGAGGTCGTGCCCCGCGTCGATGGCCTTCTGGCGCTCGGCCTCGTCCTTGGGCCACAGCTTGCCCTGGATGGTGCCGCCGAGGCACTTGATCGCGCAGGCCGAGATGATGCCCTCGGGCGTACCGCCGATGCCCATGAGCAGGTCGACGCCGGTGCCTTCGCGCACCGCCATGACCGAGCCCGCGACGTCGCCGTCCGAGATGAACTTGATCCGCGCGCCCGTCTCGCGGATCTCCTTGACGATGCCCTCGTGGCGGGGGCGGTCGAGGATCATCACGGTGACGTCTTCGGGGGTCGAGTGCTTGGCCTTCGCGACCCGGCGGATGTTGACCGAGACGGGGGCGTTGATGTCGACGAAGTCGGCGGCCTCGGGGCCGGTGACCAGCTTCTCCATGTAGAAGACCGCGGACGGGTCGAACATGGTGCCGCGGTCGGCTGCCGCGAGCACGGCGATGGCGTTCGGCATGCCCTTGGCGTTGAGCGTGGTGCCGTCGATCGGGTCGACGGCGATGTCGACCTCGGCGCCGGTGCCGTCGCCGACGCGTTCCCCGTTGAACAGCATCGGGGCTTCGTCCTTCTCGCCCTCGCCGATGACGACGATGCCGTTCATCGAGACGGTCGAGACGAGGGTCCGCATGGCCTTCACCGCTGCGCCGTCCGCGCCGATCTTGTCACCGCGGCCGACCCACCGCCCGGCGGCCATGGCAGCGGCCTCGGTGACCCGGACGAGCTCCAGGGCCAGGTTGCGGTCGGGGGCCTCGGGCGAGACCTCGAGCTGAGACGGAAGATGGTGCTCGGTCATCGGAGCGCACCTTTCTGTACGGCGACGGCCGGATAAAGAGGGTGTCGCCGACTCTATCGGTACGTCGACAAAATGAGCAGAGGGGGGCACGTATGAGCGGCATATCGGGATGAGCCGCCCCACGCGCGGGCGGCGTCCGGGCATGGGGGACGATGGGGGAGTGGCAGGTATGAAAGGCAAGCAGACGGTCCGGGGCATGGTGCTGTCGATGTCGGTGATCGGCATCGCCGCCGCGAGCATGTACATGTTCATCCCGCACGACGACTCGGCCGACCCGCTGAAGCCGGTCGACTACCGGGTCGAGCTCGTCACGGCGCGGCGGGCCGCGCCGTATCCGGTGGCGGCCCCGGTGGGGCTCCCGGAGACCTGGAAGCCGACGTCCGTCTCGTACGACCGGCAGGCCGGCGACGCCTGGCACCTGGGCTTCCTCGACCCCGAGCGGGAGTACGTCGCGGTCGAGCAGTCGTCCGGGCCCGCGGAGAAGTTCGTCCGCGAGGTCAGTCGGCAGGCGACGAAGACCGGGAAGACCCTGCGGGTCGGCGGGGAGGGCTGGCAGCGCTGGGAAGGCCCGAAGTACGACGCGCTGGTGCGCGAGGAGAAGGGCGTGACGACGGTGGTCACGGGGACGGCGTCGCAGAAGCGGCTGACCGAGATGGCCGGGGCGCTGGAAGCCGAGAAGGCCTGAGCCGCCGGGCCGCTCCGAGGCTCCGCCGGAGCGCCGGGACATGACGAAGCCGCCGTAACCCAGGGGTCACGGCGGCTTTCTCGCGTCCTGTCGTCCGGAGGACCGGCGTCAGACGGTGGTGACGACCTCGTCGTAGGCCAGGCGCGGGGAGCGCGGGAACCACGCGTCGTCGCCGGGCTTGCCGATGTTGACGATCATCAGCGGGGTGTGGTCGCCGTCCAGGAACTCCTTCTGGACGCCGGCGAAGTCGAAGCCGGTCATCGGGCCCGCGGCCAGGCCGGCGGCGCGGACGCCCACGATGAAGTACGCGGCCTGGAGGGCGGCGTTGAGGCCGGCGGCCTCCTCGCGGACCGGGCGCTCCGAGAAGAACACGTCCTTGGCCTGCGGGAAGTGCGGGAACAGGGCCGGGAGGTCCTCGTGGAACTCGTTGTCGGCGGCCAGGATCGCGACCAGCGGGGCGGAGGCGGTCTTCGGCCGGTTGCCCTCGGCCATGAGCGGGACGAGGCGCTCGCGGGCCTCGGGGGAGCGGACCAGGACGACGCGCAGCGGCGACTGGTTGAACGCGGTCGGGCCGAACTTGACCAGGTCGTAGATCGCCTGGACCTGCTCCTCGGTCACCGGCTCGTCGGTGAAGGTGTTCGCGGTGCGGGCCTCACGGAAGAGGAGGTCCTGGGCGGCGGCGTCAAGAACGAGAGACATGCGGCTTGCCTTCCGGGCGTACGAGGGGGTGGAGCGAAGGGGTCGAGCAGTGACTTCACCGTAGGCCAAAGTAGGTTAACTTTCAACTAAAGCGGGGCCGTCGTGATCGGCTTCACAGCGCGCGCCCGGCCCCGCCGGCCTCTTTCCCCCGCCCGCCCTTCCAGCTCTCGTCCGCGAGTGCGGCGTCCAGGCGGGCCCTGGCCCCGTCCAGCCAGCGCCGGCAGACCTTCGCCAGCTCCTCGCCGCGCTCCCAGAGCGCGAGCGACTCCTCCAGCGTCGTACCGCCCGCTTCCAGACGCCGTACGACCTCGATCAGCTCGTCCCGGGCCTGCTCGTACCCGAGCGTCGTCGCGGTTTCATCCGTTTTGGCCATGCGTTCCACCCTATGTGTGCGTACGAACAAGACTGCTTCTGCACCGCGCCCCACCCCTTCCCGAAGGTTTTTCCCGACGGCACCGATCACCGGCCGCGCGCTTCACCCCGGTGCGGCAGGCTCCGCGGCGCGCTCACTCCACGACCCGCACGGTGAACTCGCCCTCCGAGACCCGGGCCCGCAGCTCGTCGCCCGGCGCGACCTCCCCCGGAGAGCGGACCACCGCACCGTCGTCCCGCTGGAGCACCGCGTAACCGCGCTCCAGCGTGGCCGCCGGAGACAGCGCCACCACCCTGGCCCTGGTGTGCGACAGCTCCGAGTCCGCGCGGTCCAGCAGGTGCCCCAGCGTGCGCCGGCTGCGCGCCACCAGCGCGTCGACCTCCGCCTCGCGGTCCTCCACCATCCGGTGCGGCCGTTCCATCGCGGGCCGGGCCAGCGCGTGCGCGAGCCCGCGCTCCTCGCGGTCCAGCAGGCCCTGCACGGTCCGCAGCGCCCGGTCGCGCAGGAGCTGGACGCGGTCCAGCTCCTCACCGACGTCCGGCACGACCTTCTTCGCCGCGTCCGTCGGCGTCGACGCCCTCAGGTCCGCCACCAGGTCGAGCAGCGGAGAGTCCGGCTCGTGTCCGATCGCCGACACCACCGGCGTACGGCACCCGGACACCGTCCGGACGAGCTGCTCGTCCGAGAACGGCAGCAGGTCCTCGACGCTGCCCCCGCCGCGCGCCACGATGATGACGTCGACCTCCGCCAGCTCGTCCAGCTCCTTGACGGCCTGGACGATCTGCGCCACCGCGCTCACCCCCTGCACCGCCACGTTGCGCACCTCGAAGCGGACGGCGGGCCAGCGCCGGCGCGCGTTCTCCAGGACGTCGCGCTCCGCCGCCGACGCCCGGCCCGTCACCAGACCGATGCGCTGCGGCAGGAACGGCAGGGGCCGCTTGCGGTCCGGCGCGAAGAGCCCCTCGGCCGCCAGCGACTTCTTCAGCAGCTCCAGCCGGGCGAGCAGCTCACCGATCCCCACCGGCTTGATCTCCGCCGCCCGCAGCGACAGCTGCCCGCGCGGCGCGTACCACTCGGGCTTCGCGCGCACCACGACCCGCGCGCCCTCCGTGATCACGTCCGCGACCGGGTCGAAGACCTGCCGGAAGCAGGTCACGCCCACCGAGATGTCCTGTGAGGGGTCGCGCAGGGTCAGGAAGACGACCCCGGCGCCGGGCCTGCGCGACAGCTGCGTGATCTGCCCCTCGACCCACACCGCCCCCAGCCGGTCGATCCACCCGCCGATGAGGCGCGAGACCTCACCGACCGGCAGCGGGGCGTCGGCGGACGTATTCAGAGCCATGTACGAAGGCTAGCCGCCGGCACCGACACCGGGCCCGGTCCGGCGCCCCCGCCGCCGACCACCACGACCAGCCCCACGACCAGCCACACCGCGCCCACCACCTGCGCCGCGCGCGACGCCTCCACGATCACCGCGACCGCGACCGCCGCACCCAGCGCCGGCACCAGCACGTGCCGCCACCACACCGGCGGCCCCGCCATCCGCCGTACGGCGAACCAGCTCACCACCGACATGTGCAGCAGCAGCGAACGCCGTCAGCGCCCCGATGTCGACCACCGACACCAGGTGGTCGAGACCGTCGTCGCGCCGGGCCGCCCACACCGCCGCGCACCAGCGTGACCACGGCCGCGGCCCCCAGCGCGAGCCGCGGCACGCCCGAGGCGGGATCGACCTTCGCCAAGGCGCCCGGCAGTCGCCGCTCCCTCGCCATCGCGAACAGCAGCCGCCCGGCCGCCGCCTGCCCCGCCCGCACCGCGAACGCCGCTCCGGCCGCCTTGCTCACCGCCACCAGATCACCCAGCCAGGTCCCGACCGAGGCGTCCACGGCGTCGTAGAAGGCGGTCCCCTGCTTCCCCGGTTCCGCGGCGAGCTCCGCCGCCGGACCCGGCTGGAGCAGCGCCGCCAGATACGTCTGCGCCACGAACAGCACGCCCGCCAGCGCCAGGCAGAACAGCACCGCCCGCGCCACCTTCGCCGAGCCGCCCGTCACCTCCTCCGCGAACGACGCGATCGCGTCGAACCCGAGGTACGACAGCACCGCCACCGACACCGCGCCCAGGACCGCCGCGAGCGAGAAGCCGCCCAGGGAACCGTCGCCGGACAGCGGCGAGAGCCAGCCGCGCCGCGCCCCGTCCTGCACGAGCACCACGACCGCGGCCACCACGAACACCAGCAGCACCACGATCTCCATGGCCAGCACCGCGAAGCCCACGCGCGCAGCCGCCCGTACGCCCCACATGTTCAGCCCCGTGGTCACCACCACCGCGATCGCCGTCCACACCCACTGCGAGACGGACGGCACGAGCGCGTGCATCGCGATCCCGGAGAAGAGGTACGCGACCGCCGGGATCAGCACGTAATCCAGCATCGCCATCCACCCGGCGATGAACCCGGGCCCCTCGCCGAGCGCCTTGCGGGCGTACGCGAAGACCGAGCCCGCCTGGGGGACCACCCGCACCATCTGGGCGTAACTGAACGCGGTGAACGCCATCGCGACCGTCGCGACGACGTAGACGAGGGCCACCGCGCCGTGCGACTTGGCGTCGAGCGTCCCGAACACGCCGACCGGAGCCATGGGAGCGATGAAGAGCAGCCCGTAGACGACCAGGTCCCGGAAGCCCAGACTGCGCCGGAGCCCGGCCGCCTCTTCCCGCGTCCCGTCTCCCGTCCCGGTCATCACGCCTCCGTACGCAGAACCACGCGGTCAGGCGTCCAGTCTTGACCACCGGCCTGATCTCCGGGCTCCGGGCACGCCCGTACGATGGGAAACATGACGACTGCACCCGCCGCCCGCCGTGTCCTTCTCGCCGCCCCCCGTGGCTACTGCGCGGGCGTGGACCGTGCCGTGATCGCCGTGGAGAAGGCCCTCGAGCAGTACGGGGCGCCGATCTACGTCCGCCACGAGATCGTCCACAACAAGTACGTCGTCCAGACCCTGGAGAAGAAGGGCGCGATCTTCGTCGACGTGACCGCCGAGGTCCCCGAGGGCTCGATCGTCATGTTCTCCGCCCACGGCGTCGCGCCGACCGTCCACCAGGAGGCCGCCGAGCGGAAGCTCGCGACGATCGACGCGACCTGCCCGCTGGTCACCAAGGTCCACAAGGAAGCCGTCCGCTTCGCCAAGGAGGACTACGACATCCTCCTGATCGGCCACGAGGGCCACGAGGAAGTCATCGGCACCTCCGGCGAGGCCCCCGACCACATCACCCTGGTCGACGGCCCCGAGGACGTCGCGAACGTCTCCGTGCGGGACGAGTCGAAGGTCGTCTGGCTCTCCCAGACCACGCTCTCGGTCGACGAGACCATGGAGACGGTCGACGCCCTGAAGCAGAAGTTCCCGAACCTCCTCTCCCCTCCCAGCGACGACATCTGCTACGCCACGCAGAACCGCCAGATCGCGGTGAAGAAGCTGGCCGAGGACGCCCAGCTCGTCATCGTCGTGGGCTCCAAGAACTCCTCGAACTCGATCCGCATGGTCGAGGTCGCCCTCGACGCCGGCGCCCCCGCCGCGCACCTGGTGGACTTCGCCGACGAGATCGACGAGGCGTGGCTGGAAGGCGTCACCACGGTCGGCCTGACCTCCGGCGCCTCGGTCCCCGACGTCCTGGTCGACGGCGTACTGGAGTGGCTGGCCGAGCGCGGCTACGGCGACGTGGAGACCGTGAAGACCGCCGACGAGTCGATCACCTTCTCGCTGCCCAAGGAGCTCCGCCGCGACCTGCGCGCCGAAGCGGCCCGCCTCTCCGGCAAGTGACGCCTCCGGCACGTGACGGTCAGCTCCACCCCGTAACGTTGAGTCCATGAACGTGTTCGGAGTGGACATCGGCGGATCCGGCATCAAGGGCGCTCCCGTGAACCTGGAGCGCGGAGACCTGGCGGAGCCGCGGCACAAGGTACTGACCCCGCACCCGGCCACGCCCGAGCGCGTGGTCGAGTGCGTCCAGGAGGTCGTCGGCCATTTCGGCTGGAGCGGCAGGGTCGGCGTCACCTTCCCCGGCGTGGTCACGGACGGGGTCACCCGTACCGCCGCGAACGTCGACAAGGGCTGGATCGACGCCGACGCGCGGGCCATGCTCGGTGACCGCCTGGGCCTGCCCGTCACCGTCCTCAACGACGCCGACGCGGCCGGCGTCGCCGAGATGACGTTCGGCGCGGGCGCCGGCCGCAAGGGCACGGTCTTCCTGCTGACGTTCGGTACGGGCATCGGCAGCGCGCTCTTCCGCGACGGCGTCCTGGTGCCCAACACCGAGCTGGGCCATCTCGAGCTGGACGGCCACGACGCGGAGAAGCGCGCCTCCACGAAGGCCAGGGAGGACGAGGACCTGTCCTGGGAGCAGTGGGCGCACCGGGTGCGGAAGTACCTGGCGCACGTCGAGATGCTGTTCTCGCCGGAGCTCTTCATCATCGGCGGCGGGGTCAGCCGCAAGGCCGAGAAGTTCCTCCCCCTGATCGAGGGCATCCGCGCCGAGATCGTCCCCGCGCAGCTCCAGAACAACGCGGGGATCGTGGGCGCGGCCATGGCGGCCCGCGCCGGCGCGCGCGGCTCCTGCTCCGCCGCACCCCTCCCGCCGCTTCCGTTCCGCTGCCCCCTCCCGCTACTTCGCGGGCTTCCGGGCCGCGCGCCGGGTGGCGGCCTTGGGGGCGGCGGCCCCGGCGGTGACACGCGCGGCGGACCTGGGCGGCGGCTTGGGCGGCCGCCCGCGCGGTGGTCCGCCGCCGCGTCATCAGCCACACCTTGCGCACGGTCGCGATCAGCCCGGCCACGAGCGTGCCGCAGTACAGCCAGCCCGCGTGTACGGCGAGCGCCGTGACCACGGCCATGACACGGCTGCCGAACCCGCTCGACCCCCCGGCGATCGGCACCAGGCCGACGGCGAAGCGAGCGGTACGACGATCGGCGCGGTGACCAGGTCGGCGGGGCGCACCCACAGTGCGACGAGGGCGCTGAGGGGCAGGAACAGCAGCCCGTACACGAGCGACGAACCGTCGAACAGCAGCCGGTCCAGTCCGCCGGCCACCAGCATCACGGCCGCGGCGAACAGCCCGCTGCCGAGCCCGGTCAGTCGCGGATTGGGCAGTCGCCGCAGTGCCAGCAGGACGGGCGGCACGGCCCGTGCCGGTCTCACCGCCACCCGGCGGGCGCCGGCGGCCTCGGTGGGCCCGCCCGACGGGAGCAGGGGGGACTGCGACCGCTGCTGGGGACGAGGGGGACGTGCCCTGTGTTGCTCCACCTGGACAACGTAGGACGCGGGGAGGGACGAATCAGGCGCAGGACACGCCCTTTGGGTGACCTTGGCCTTGCGTTCGAAGTCACGCGGCCACTCACCCTTCCGGTCGTGGGTCCGACGGGACACGCCCGTAAACTGGGGGATCGGTCCACTCCCGGGCCAGTCCTCACTCCAGGAAGTCGCCAACGTGTCGCTCACGATCGGAATCGTCGGCCTGCCGAATGTCGGCAAGTCGACCCTTTTCAACGCCCTGACCAAGAACGACGTGCTGGCGGCCAACTACCCGTTCGCCACCATCGAGCCCAACGTCGGCGTCGTCGGCGTCCCCGACCCCCGCCTGGCGAAACTCGCCGAGATCTTCAACTCCCAGAAGGTCCTCCCCGCCACGGTCGACTTCGTCGACATCGCCGGCATCGTCCGCGGCGCCTCGGAGGGTGAGGGCCTGGGCAACAAGTTCCTGGCGAACATCCGCGAGTCCGACGCGATCTGCCAGGTCATCCGTGCCTTCAAGGACGAGAACGTCGTACACGTCGACGGCAAGGTCTCGCCCAAGGACGACATCGAGACGATCAACACCGAGCTGATCCTCGCGGACCTCCAGTCCGTCGAGAAGGCGGTGCCGCGCCTGACGAAGGAGTCCCGCCTCCAGAAGGAGAAGGTCGCGGTCCTGGCCGCGGTCGAGGAAGCCCAGAAGATCCTCGAAGCGGGCACCACCCTCTTCGCCGCAGGCATCACCGCCGGCACGGAGAAGGGGCAGCTCCTCCACGAGCTCCACCTCCTCACCACCAAGCCGTTCCTCTACGTCTTCAACGTCGACGAGGACGAGCTGGTCGACGAGGACTTCAAGAACGAGCAGCGCGCGCTCGTCGCCCCCGCCGAGGCGATCTTCCTCAACGCGAAGATCGAGTCCGAGCTGATCGAGCTCGACGACGAGGAGGCCCTGGAGCTCCTCCAGTCCATGGGCCAGGAGGAGCCGGGCCTCGCCACCCTCGGCCGCGTCGGCTTCGACACCCTGGGCCTCCAGACCTACCTGACGGCAGGCCCCAAGGAGACCCGCGCCTGGACGATCAAGAAGGGCGCGACGGCCCCCGAGGCGGCCGGTGTGATCCACACCGACTTCCAGAAGGGCTTCATCAAGGCCGAGGTCATCTCCTTCGCCGACCTGGTCGAGACCGGCTCGGTCGCCGAGGCCCGCGCGAAGGGCAAGGCCCGCATGGAGGGCAAGGACTACGTCATGCAGGACGGCGACGTGGTGGAGTTCCGCTTCAACGTGTAGCGGCTGACATATCACCACGTCGCTGATCTGGCAAACATGCAGGTCAGAGAGGGCCCAACTCTTCGGGGTCGGGCCCTTGGTTTTTCCCGTGCTGGGATGGTGCTGGGATGGCTGACCCTTCGTCACCTCTCATCACCCCTGGTCATCCCTACCGTGCTGGGATTGTGCTGGGACGTGGATGCCCTGCCCGTGCTGGGATCCGCACCAGTGAGTGGCGAACCGTGGGACGGTAGCTGCTGGCTCTGGCAAAGTGATCGGCACTGCTAGACGATTCTCGTGAGGAACTTGTGAGCACGCTCGGTAGCTTCATCTGGTCCATCGCTGACCAGCTTCGGGGCCCCTATCGCCCCAACCAGTACGGGACTGTGGTCCTTCCGTTCACGATCCTGCGGCGGCTCGACTGCATCCTTGAGCCCGATCGGGCGACCGTGCGAGAACTGGCAGCGAAGTTCGAGAACCCGAACCGGCTCAAGGTCGAGATCAAGAAGGCCACGGGGCGGACCTTCTACAACACCTCCAACTACTCGTTCGCGAACCTGCTGGCCGACGCGGACGGGCTGGCGGACAACCTGGCCGACTACATCGACCGGTTCTCCGCCGACGTGGACGTATTCGAGTACTTCGACTTCAAGAAGGAGATCCTGGCCCTGGAGAAGGCCGGGCTCCTGCGCGAGATCGTCAAGTCCTTCGGCAAGGTCGACCTCCACCCAGAAGTGGTGTCGAACTCCGACATGGGCGACGCCTTCGAATACATCATCCGCAAGTTCAACGAGGCAGCGAACGAGACCTCCGGCGACCACTACACACCCCGCGACGCGATCCGGCTGCTGGTCGACCTGCTCTTCGCGGAGAAGGACGTCGACCTCACCGAGGGCGGCATCATCCGATCGCTGTACGATCCAACCGCCGGCACCGGCGGCATGCTCTCCCTGGCCGAGGAACACCTGCTCGCTGGAAACCCTGACGCGAAGCTGGGCCTGTACGGTCAGGAGTACAACCCGCAGTCGTACGCCATCTGCAAGTCCGACCTGATTGCCAAAGGCCACGACGCGACCAACATCGTATTTGGCAACACGCTAACCGACGATGCGTTCAAGGGGCGCCAATTCGACTACTGCATGTCTAACCCGCCCTATGGTGTGGACTGGAAGCAGTACGCCAAGGCCGTCAAGGAGGAACGGGACTCCGCCGGCCCCTACGGCCGCTTCGCACCGGGTCTCCCGGCGACGTCCGACGGGCAGATGCTCTTCTTGCTCCACCTGGCCCACAAAATGCGCGCACCCGAGGATGGCGGCGGTCGCGTCGGCATCGTCATGAACGGCTCCCCGCTCTTCAGTGGCGCCGCCGAATCCGGCCCTTCGAACATTCGCCGGTGGCTGCTGGAGAACGATCTTGTCGAGGCGATCGTCGCCCTGCCGACCAACATGTTCTTCAACACCGGCATCGCCACCTACATCTGGATTCTGGACAACACCAAGCACCCCGACCGCCAGGGCAAGGTGCAGCTGATCGACGGCACGTCGTTCTGGACCAAGATGCGCAAGAACCTCGGTGCAAAGGGAAGGGAAATTGGCGACGCCGATCGCGCGAGGATCGTGCGGTTGCACGCCGACTTTGAAGACGCTGATCCCGAGCTCTCCAAGGTGCTGCGCAACGACGAGTTCGGCTACTGGACGGTCACCGTCGAGCGCCCGCTACTGGACGAGGGCGGGAACCCGGTCGTCAACCGCAAGGGTGACCCGAAGCCCGACTCGAAGAAGCGTGACACCGAGAGCGTACCCTTCACTTACGACGGCTCGACTGCTGGCGCGGCAGCGGAGCGCGAAGTCATCCAGGCGTACTTCGACGCGGAGGTGAAGCCGCACGTTCCCGATGCCTGGATTGACTGGTCCAAGACCAAGACAGGGTACGAGATTCCGTTCACGCGGCACTTCTACAAGTACACCCCGCCGCGCCCTCTCGCGGAGATTGATGCCGACCTGGAGAAACAGGTCGCCAAAATCCTTGACCTTCTGCGCGAGGTGGAGGGATGACGCTCACCTGGGCCGGTGCCCCTGATCTTCCGCAATTGCCGTTTGGCCGTCTGTTCCGACGCCTTGATCGACCGGTCCCCGAGGGCGCCGGGATCGTCACGGCCTATACAGATGGCCAAGTCACACTGCGGTCGAATCGCGCGAAAGAGCGCTATCACGAGGCCGCCGACCTCTCATCCTTCCAGGGTGTCGCGGTTGGAGACTTTGTCGTGCATGGTCTCGACATTCTGCGGGGCTCGGTGGGGATCTCGGATTCGGCAGGTGCGATGAGCCCTGTCGTTTCGGTCTGCGAGCCGACTGGGCCAGTCGACCCCCGGTTCGTCTCTCATGTCATTCGAACGCAAGCAGCCGCGGGCTTTACGAAGGCGATGGCCCGAGGAATCCGAGAAGGCGGCGCGGATTTTCGTCGCTGGGGCACGCTGGCTGAGCTCCCAATCCCAGTTCCGTCGCTGGATTATCAGCGTCGTGTGTGTGACTACCTCGACTGCGAGATGGCCCGCATAGACACGCTCATCGAGGAGCAGCAGCGGCTAGTCGGGATGCTCCGCGAGCGTCGGCGGCTGGTCATTACGAACGCAATCTCACCCAAGCCCAGACTGGGTAGCTGTGCCGACAAGCTCGGCCGCACCGCACGGATTGGCAACGGGTCGACGCCCCGACGCGAGAACCGGGAGTACTGGGATAGTGGCACTGTGCCGTGGCTCAACAGCTCTGTGGTCAATCAGGCGCGCGTCGGTTCTGCGGTGGAGTTCGTCACTGCTTCTGCGCTCGCAGAATGTCACCTCCCGATTGTCCCGCCCGGCTCGGTGCTCGTAGGTCTAACCGGCCAGGGAAAGACGCGTGGAATGGCAACGATTCTTGACATCGAGTCAACGGTGAATCAACACCTTGCGTACGTAACCCCGGACCGGACCAGGTGGTGGCCGGAATACCTTCTGTGGTTGCTGACGGCCGCATACGACGATCTCCGGCGTATCAGCGAGGAGAACGGCAGTACCAAAGGTGGGTTGACGTGTGAGGCGCTCAAGCAGTTGCGCGTCACGGTCCCCCCGATTGACGAACAGCGGCGGATTGCGTTTCACCTGGATCAGCAGACCGCGAAGACGGACACGCTCATCGCCGAGACAGAGCGGTTCATCGATCTCGCTCGCGAGCGTCGATCGGCACTGGTCACGGCAGCGGTCACGGGGCAGATCGACGTACGGAAGGCTGCGTGATGGCTGACCACAACGAGTCGATCTTCGAGAAGGAGATCTGCGAGTACCTTGAGGCCCACGGCTGGCTGTACTCGGTGAACGACCACGACGGTGGCGAGTACGACCGCGAGCGGGCACTGTTCCCGGCAGATCTGTTCGCGTGGCTGAATGTGACGCAGAAGACGGCGTACGAGAAGGCGCTGAAGGCGGCGGGGTCGCAGGCAAAGTTCCTTTCCGTGCTGACTGCAGCGTTGGACAAGCCCCTGGAGCACGGCGGCGGAACGCTGAACATCCTGCGCAACGGGGTTCAGTACATCGGCGGCGGCCGGTTGAAGATGGCACAGTTTCGCCCCGATACCTCGCTCAACGCGACCACCACGGCGCACTACGAGGCGATGCGGGTGCGGGTGGTGCGGCAGGTGCACTTCTCGACTGCCGACCAGCGCACCATCGATCTGGTGTTCTTCGTCAACGGGCTCCCGGTGGCCACGGTGGAGCTGAAGACCGACTTCACCCAGTCGCTGGACGAGGCGATCAACCAGTACAAGCATGACCGCAACCCGCTGACGAACGGGCGCCCGGAGCCGCTGCTGTCGTTCGGGCACCGGGCGCTGGTGCATTTCGCCGTCTCCAACAACCTGGCGGCGATGACCACGAAGCTGGAGGGGGACAAGACCCACTTCCTGCCGTTCAACATCGGTTTCGACAGTGGTGCCGGCAACCCGCCTAGCGCGGACGAGGGGTCGGCGACGGCGTACCTGTGGGAACGCGTCTGGGAGAAGCACGCTTGGCTGAACGTCATCGGGCGGCTGATGATTGTGCAGACCAAGGAGGAGTGGGACCTCACCACCGGAACCTCGGTGCGGCGTAGGAGCATGCTCTTCCCGCGCTTCCACCAGTGGGAGGCCGTCACGAGCATCGTTGGCGCGGTGAAGGAGGAGGGTGTCGGGCGCCGGTACTTGATCGAGCACTCGGCCGGGTCAGGAAAGACGAACACCATCGCCTGGACCGCCCACGGGCTGGCCCGACTGCATGATGCCGACAACAAGAAGGTCTTCGACTCCGTCATCGTGGTCGTGGACCGCACCGTGCTCGACTCCCAGCTGCAGGATGCGATCCGACAGATCGACGGCACCGGCAAGATCGTCGCGACCATCAGCCCCGAGGACGTCCGCAAGGCCGGCGTGAAGTCGAAGTCAGGTCTGCTGGCGCAGGCGTTGAAGAACGGCGAGCTGATCATTGCGGTGACGGTACAGACCTTCCCGTATGTCCTGAAGGAGATCCGGACAGACGCCGGCCTGAAGGGCAGGGCGTTCGCCGTCATCGCCGATGAGGCGCACTCCTCTCAGTCGGGTCAGATCTCCACGAAGCTGAAGAAGGTGCTGACCGCCGAAGAGGTCGAGGAGATCAAGGAGGGGGGCGAAGTAGACGTGGAGTCGGTGCTGGCCTCGGAGATGACCGAGCGGGCCGAGTCGGAAAGCATCTCCTTCTTCGCCTTCACCGCGACACCGAAGAACAAGACGCTGGAGCTGTTCGGCCGCAAGGGGCCCGACGGCAAGCCGCGCGCGTTCCACGTGTACTCGATGAAGCAGGCGATCGAGGAGGGCTACATCCTCGACGTACTCAAGGGCTACCAGTCCTACGACACCGCGTTGAAGATCGCTGGCAAGGCCGAGGCCGATGACGGAGGCGAAGTCGAGGAGGCCACCGCCCGTAAGGGGCTGATGCGGTGGGTGCAGCTCCACCCGACGAACATCAGCCAGAAGGTACAGATTATCGTCGAGCACTTTCACGCCAACGTCGGCTACCTCCTCGAGGGTAAGGCGAAAGCGATGGTGGTGACCGACTCGCGCAAGTCCGCGGTGAAGTACAAGCTGGCCATCGACGCCTACATCGCGAAGCGACGCGCCGAGGACGCCTCGTACAACTACCGCACCCTGGTCGCCTTCTCCGCCGGCGTGACGATGGATGAGGGCGAGACCTGGCACAGCGACTGGGGCCCGCAGCCGTCGAAGGACGACGAGTTCACTGAGGCCAATATGAACCCCGGTGCCGGGGCTGATCTGGCGGCCGCATTCAAGGGCGACACTTACAAGATCATGCTGGTCGCCAACAAGTTCCAGACAGGCTTCGACCAGCCCCTGCTCTCGGCGATGTACATCGACAAGAAGCTGTCGGGGGTCACCGCGGTGCAGACGCTCTCGCGCCTCAACCGCACCCACCGCACTGCCGGTGGGGAGCAGAAGCGCAAAACGTTCGTCATCGACTTTGCCAACAAGCCCGAGGACATCAAGACAGCCTTCGAGCCGTACTTCAAGAACGCCACCCTGGAGACCGAGACCGACCCGTACGTCGTCGTACACCTGGCCAACAAGCTCGCCCAGGCCGGGATCTATTCCGAGGACGACGTCCGCAAGGTCGCCGAACTGTGGGTGACACGAAAGGGCAACAACGCCCTCTCGGCAGCGATCAGCCCGGCACAGCACGACTTCCGGCGGCGCTACGCGCGGGCGATCGAGGAGGAAGACAAGGTCAAGCTCCAGGAGCTCGACCTGTTCCGCAAGGACGTTTCCACCTACGTACGGCTCTACGACTTCATGTCCCAGATCGTCGACTACGGCGACCCCTACATGGAGATGCTTTCGATCTTCTTGCGCCTGCTGGAGAAGGTCATCGCCGAGTCTGCATGGGCGGCCGACGTCGACCTCTCTGACGTTGTGCTGGTGGGGGTCAAGCACAACAAGGCGATAGTGGTCGACATCTCGCTCGTGGGCGACGGACAGCTGAAGGGCATCAGCGCCGCCGGTACGGGCGCGAAGAAGGATCCGAAGTACGTCGCGCTTCAGGTCGTCATAGACAAGATGAACGACCTCTTCGGCGCCGAAACGTTCGCTGCCTCCCAGGTCAGGGAGTTCGTACAGGGCCTCGTGCAGCTACTCCTGGCCGACTCGAACTTGGTCCAGCAAACCAAGGTGAATTCCAAGAAGCAGTTCCTGGAGTCACAGGACTTCCAGGCCGCCGTCACTGAGGCAGTCGCGGATAACCAAGATGCCCACAACACGATGGCTGACTACTTCTTCACTGACGGGCCGGCCATCAACGCGATCATTGTCGCCCTCGCGGATGCCTTCTACGAAGCAGCAGTCGATCAGCAGGTGGATTCACCTGAGTAGGCGCTGTGGTCAGACGTCCTTGATTTGTACGCGGTCGCCGCACAGCTTCGACCAGTCGTCGCGGTCCGAGGTCAGTACGAGGACGGGGGCAGGGGAGCGGAGCGCCATCGCGGCGACGAGGGCGTCGATGGCGTACTTGTGGCCGTGCAGGCCGCCGGCGTCGCTCAGCAGCTGCACCGTGGTGAGACTGTCCGCCTGGGTAACGTCCTGGACTAGAAGGCGGGAGAGAAGCCAGCGCAGTCGGGCGGTATCTGTCTTCCCGTAGACGGCCTCCACCACAGTCAGGGCCGATACGAGGACGGGCACGCCTACGCGCCGGGCGGCCTCGATCCGGGTGATCATCTGGCGGTCGTTGCGCAGCAGTAGCGACAGCGCCTGGGAGTCGAGCACCAGGGACCTGGCCGCGGGCTCCTTCATGCGGCGGTGTCGTTCGATGCGTAGGGCGCCGGTGCGTCACCAAACAGTTCGCTCTGCGCGGCCTGGACCTCGGCATCGTTCAGCGGCTCGTGCTCGGCTTCGTAGGCGGCCACGATCTCGGCGAGGCCGTCCATCGCGAGCTGATGCCGAACCGCAGCCGTCACATACGCGGACACGCCGCGCTTGCCAGTACGTGTGCGCAGAGCACCGAGGAGTTCCGAGGGCATCGAGACGGAGATATTCTCCGTGCCGCCGGGGCGGGGTGACTTCATGGCTGCAAGTCTAGTACAGAAAGTATTACAGCGTCTGGAGTGGTGCGCGGTCTGTATCCAGGGCGGGCGGTGATGCGTAGTCTTGGTGCTTCCGGATCTTTTTGTACTTTGCAGTGAATCCCGTGCTGGGATGGTGCTGGGATGCGCTCGCATAACCGCAGGTCAGAGTAGTTGTGGTGGAGTTCCGCTTCAATGTGTAGCGGCTGACATGACACCACGTCGCTGATCTGGCAAACATGCAGGTCAGAGGGGGTCCGGCTCTTCGGGGTCGGGCCCTTTGTTTTTCCCGTGCCGGGATGGTGCTGGGACAGCTGACCCCTCGTCACCTGTTGTCATCCCTGGTCATCCGTACCGTGCTGGGATCGTGCTGGGATGGGATGGGCGCGCCCGTGCCGGGTTTCGGACGTGGCGCTGCCCGAGGTGAGGGGGCGGGCGGGAGAGGCTCCATGTGCACATCTTCTTCACGGCTTTGCGGCTCCGCGCAGATCCAGGCGTAGCGCTTTTCCTACTCGTTTGACACACTCGGGTCATGGCTGAGACGACGTACAGCATCGGGGAAGGGCCGGCGACGCGGGTGAGTCTGTCGCTGCCTGAAGGGACCGCGGAAGCGATCCGTGCACGGGTGGGTAAGAGGGAGTTCTCCGCGTTCATCGCCGAGGCGGTCGAGCGTGAGCTGCGCGGGCAGGCCCTTGACGAATATCTGGCCGACTACGAGAGCCGCAAGGGGCCGGTTTCCGAGCAGGCTCGTCAGCGGGCGCGGCAGGTCTTCGACGAGGTGTTCTCCGAGGAGGGTGAGTGGCCCGCCGCAAACTGAGTCACGAGGGGACGCTGGTCCTCGACAGTGAGGGGCTCTCCAAGATGCTCGCCGACGACGAGCAGGTGGTTGCGCTGGTCGCCGAGGCACGCTCACGCGGCATGGAGGTCGTGATCAGTGCGCTCACCATCATCGAGGCCGTCCACGCCCGTACGAACAAGTCCCGCTTGAACTGGGTGCTCTCCGGACTGCGCGTGGTCCCGGTGGGCGACGAGGAGGCGAGGGCGGCCTCGAAGCTCCTGATGGATGCCGGCTTGCACGGACACAAATATGCGATCGATGCGGCGGTCACCGAGGCCGCGTTGCGACAGCGCCGCCCCGTGGTCATGCTCACCTCCGACATCGACGACATGGTCAAGCTCTGCGGCGATCGGGTTCGGCTCGTGGCGGTGTGAGTTCCCGTCGTCCGCGGCGAGGGGATGGCGGCGCCGCGTAATGTCGGGTGAATTTCACAGGTGAGGTCCCAGATCGTCGCGCGGCCTTTAGACGGGCGGTCAGGGAGTGGCGGCACCTGGTCAATGGCGTCATCGACGTGCCCCCGGCCCGGGGACCGCTTCGCCTATGAAAACTTGAGACCGCGCTGGCGCTGGACGATGGCGATGTTGAAGTCCCAGGTGTCCAGAACTCCTGCGAGAGTGAAGAGCAGGGGCGCGTACATCTCCACCCCGCGTGCTGTGCGGATGTCTCCGAGGTCAAGAATCGCGTCCGACTGCCAGCCGAACTCCGTCAGCAGCGTGCTGACGGTGCGCTTGGCCTCCGGGTCGTTTCCGGAAACGAAGATGTTGTGCTGCCCGGGTACGCGGGCGGGATCGACCATGACGTCGACGTGGACGGTGTTGAGCGTCTTGACCACCCGGGCGTCCGGAAAGGCTCGTTGAATCTGCTCGTCGCGGCTGTCGGTGTTGGCCACGACCAGCGACCGCTGCTCTCCTGGTGCTCCGTCGAGGGGCAAGGCGATGTCGATCAGAGGCTTGCCGGCGAGGTTTTCCGCGCCCACCGCGTCGAGCGCGCCGCGCTGCTCGGCGGGGCCTCCATGGCCCTGGCGCTCACCACGATACGGCGCGGGTGTACGACGCCGCGCTGGTCGACGCGATCATCCCGCTGGCGCCCGGACTCACCGAGCGGCTGAACGAGGGCATCGACGCGCTGGACATCGGCACCGGGCAGGGCCACGCGGTGAATCTGCCGGCCCGGGCCTTCCCCGCCGGCCGGTTCCTCGGTGTGGACATCTCCGACACGGGCATCGCGGCGGCGCGGGAGGAGGCGGAGCGGTTCGGACTGGGCAACGCCAGGTTCGTCGTGTCCGACACCGCCGAACTGTCCGGGACGTACGACCTGATCACGGCCTTCGACGTGATCCACGACCTGGCGCGGCCGGAGCGCGCCCTGTCGGCCGTCGCGGGTGCGCTGCGGGACGACGGGGTGTTCCTGATGGGCGACATCGCCGCCTCCAGCAAGCTGGAGGAGAACATCGGCCACCCGCTCGGCCCCACCCTCTACGCCTTCTCGGTCTTCTCCTGCATGACCGTCTCGCTCGGGGAGGGCGGCGCCGGTCTCGGTACGGTGTGGGGCACGCAGCGGGCGTTGCGGATGCTCGGGGAGGCGGGGTTCGACGACGTCGAGGTGCGTGAGGTGGAGGGCGACGTCCTCAACGTGTACTACGTGGCCCGCAAGCGCCGCCGGTGACCGGCGCCGCCACTTCCGCCGCCACCTCCCGGATCAGACCGGTGCGTTCGGCAGGAGGCCGAGCTGGCCGAGGAAGTCCAGCTGGTCGAGGTACAGCCGATAGTTGACGATCTTGCCGTCCTCGACGTCGCGACGTCGCAGCCCCGCACCCTCACTTCCTTGTTCGTCGGCTCCAGGATCTCGCCGGACGGCAGCACCAGCGGGCCGGTGTTCCTGCCGGTGAAGTAGCCCTCGTCGATCGCCGTGTTGCCGGATTCGTGCGCGTACATCGACTCGTACGTGCTGTCCGGGATCGCGTCCGTCATCTGACGCCAGTACTCACCGATGTTCTCCCGGCCCCGGATCTCTCCGTCCGGCGTGACGGCGACCGCGTCCTTTGCGAAACACTCCATGACGGCCTTGAGGTCCGTTCCCCTGGTGAGCGCCTCGGTGAGCCGGTCCATGACCTCGCGTGCCTGTCCCATGATCCACCTCCCGTGTGTGCGTGGTGGCATGTCCGTCTCATTTTCCCACAAGACGGGATGAATGTGGCACCTGCTCCGGGCGGCCTTCGGCGGTCTCCGCCGCCGCGCGCCGCCCCCGGTGGCATCGCCGGTCAGGTGAGGGTGATCAGGGCGGCGATCGCCGGGCCGAACGCGCCGCCGAGCTGGTAGCAGAGGTTGAACAACCCGATCACCGTGGGGCGTTGGGGGCCGGGGGCGGCCTGGGTCGCGTACACCGCGAGAGTGGCGTTTCCCGCCGTGGTCGTGAGGACCGCGACCGCGGCCACGGGGAGGAGCAGCGGCGCCCAGGGGGTCACTGCGGCCGTCACCGGCGCCAGCGCGCCCAGGCCGATCAGGACCGTGAGGACCCTGCGCCTGCCCAGCCGGGCGGAGAGCGCGGCGAGGACCAGGGAGAGGAGGGAGCCGGCGAGGAGGGCGACCAGCTGGCCCGTGCCGATGGTGGCGGTGGACCAGTGCGTACGGGCGGCGAGGAGCTGGGGCACCGCGAAGAGCAGCGTGAAGTACGACGTCGACAGGGCGCAGGCCAGCAGCGCGGCCGACAGGAACGCCGGGGTGCGCAGGAGCGCGGCCGGGACGAATCCGTCGGGGCGGGTGCGGACGTGGGCCGCCAGGAGTGCGGCGCCGCGAGCGTCGCGCAGGCCGCCGGCGGCGGGTGGTGCGGGACGAGGACCAGCAGCGGTCGCCAGCGCCGCCAGGAGCGAGGCGCCGCGGACGTCGAAGGCGGTGGTGGGGGCCGGGTGCGTACGGGGGGCCGCGCGGGTCACGGCCGGGAGGGCGAGCAGGGCCAGTACGGAGACCGTGAGCGATACGCGCCAGGAGAACGCGTCCGCGAGCAGCGAGCCGAGCAGCCGGCCGGCCGCGCCGAGGACGCCGAAGCCCGCGGTGATCACTCCCATCCGGCGGACCGAGCCCGCCAGGCTCATGGCCGAGGTGACCAGCCCGCGCCGCCCACGGCCTGGGCCGCCCGGCCCGGCAGGGCCAGCGCCATCCAGGGTGCGAGGGCCACCAGCAGGGTCCCGGCCAGGACCAGGGCCGTACTCACGCGCAGGGTGGTGCGCAGGCGCGGCGGCGGCAGCCAGGCTCGCCATCAGCGGGGTGCCGACCGCCATGGCCCACGCGAACACCGTGACGAGCCAGGTGGCGGTCGCGGCCGGACCCCGAAGGAGCCGGCCATCTCCGGGAGGATCAGGACCGGGCCGTTGGCGCCGGCGGCGACCGTGCCGAGCAGCGCGAGCAGCGGGCGGGGACCCCGGCGGCTTCCGGCAGGGCCGGGCGGGGCCGGGGTGGC
>RHMC01000063.1 GCA_003719395.1 Streptomyces altiplanensis | reverse complement strand
CCGCGCCCGCGCCCCGCCGGTCCGACGCCACCAGGGCGGAGATCCTCGACGCCGCCCACGAGCGGTTCGCGGCCGACGGGTACGAGCGCGCCACCATCCGCGCGATCGCGCGCGACGCCGGGATCGACCCGTCGATGGTGATGCGCTACTACGGCAACAAGGAGGGGCTGTTCGCCGCCGCGTCCGAGTTCGACCTGAGGCTGCCGGACCTGGGGGAGGCGGCCGGGCCGGGCCGGCAGGTGGGCGCCGTCCTGGTCGGGCACTTCCTCGACCGCTGGGAGGAGGACGAGGTGCTGACCGCGCTGCTGCGGGTCGGTGTCACCAACGCCGCCGGGGCCGAGCGCATGCGGGCCGTGTTCCGGGAGCAGCTCGGCCCCGTCGCCGCCGCTGTCGGCCCGCACCCCCAGGAGGCGCCGGAGCGGGCCGCGCTGGTGGCCTCCCAGATACTCGGCATGGCGCTGGCGCGGTACGTGCTGCGGCTGCCGAGCGCCGTGGAGATGACACGGCAGGAGGTCGTCGACTGGCTGGCGCCCACCGTGCAGCGGTACCTGACGGCGGAGCGGCCGTAGGCGGGCGGAGGCGTTCCTGCCCCGTCGCCGGCTGCGCGGCGACGAGCCGGACCGCCGGCCACCGGGCCACCGGGCCGCCGGGCCACCGGCCACCGGACCGCCGGGCCACCGGACCGCCGGGCCGCCGGTTCGAGTGGAGCCGGGTCAGGAAGCCTGTGCCGCCGCGCCGCCGTAGGTGCGCAGGGCGTCCTCGACGATCGTCTGCAGGCGCGTGTGGTGTGCGCCGTTCCAGTAGACGCGCCGGCACGCCGTGCACTGGGCGAAGACGTCGTACGAGCGCTCGGTGCCGCCTTCGAGGAATTCGCTGACGGATTCCTTCGTGGCACCTTCCAGATCGCCGTTGCAGGCGACGCAGCGCGTCCACGGAGTGAGGGCGGGCGCGAACCGGCTGAGCACGTCGTCGAGCTGCTCCTCGGGGCGGTCGCTGTAGACGTACGCGCCGGCCCACAGCTCGCGGCGCCGCAGCAGCCCCCGGTCCCGCGACAGCAGTACGCGCCGGTCGCGCGCACGAGTACGCCGCGAGGGCCGGGTCGCCGATGTCCTCGCTGAAGTACGCCGTGTCGATGCCCAGCAGCGCAGCCGCCGCGCCAGCGTGCCGAGGTGAACGTCCAGGAGGAAACGCAGCGGCGCCCCCGGCACCCGCTGCGGCCGCCGCACCGCGCGCACGTCGACCCTCTCGCCCGCCGCAGGGATGTGCGAGGCCGGGACTTCGCGCCGTCGACGAGCAGCTGTCCCGCTTCGGTGAGCGGGATGCCGAGCGACTCGACGACATGGCCGAGCGACGAGGCGCCGTCGGTGGCCAGGGCCGTACGTCCGGCGCGCCGCTGCGCCGCGACGAAGAGGTGCAGCTCGGGGGCGACGCTGAGGTGGATCTCCGGTCCGTTCACGCCGCCAGCATGCCACTGGGGCGGACGCCTCATCCAGCGGCTTTCCGGCCGGTGGGGGCCGCCGGGGGCGGTCATGGCGCGGGGTTCACGGGGTTCGCCGGAGCTTTCACAGGGCCGGCTTTCGCAGGGTCCAGCTCGCGGAGGATCCGGGTCAGGTCGGCCGGGGCGGCCGCGAGACGGACCGCGTGCCCGCGTCGTCGAGTTCGGCGAGGTGCCAGCTCCTGGGGGCGGTGTCGCCGTCGCTGCCCCGGGCACGCCGCACGTCCATGACGGTGAGCCGCTCCACCGGTATCCGTTTCGCCGCGAACCGGCCCGGGCCGGAGTGGGACGTCACCGCGGGCGGGCCGCCTCCGAGGACGACGTGGGTGCCGAAGCCGTACGGGTTGTAGCCGGTGTGCTCCAGGAAGCGGGCGGCCAGGAACACCTCCCTCTCCTCCCCGGCGGCCTCTTGGGCCGCCCCGGCCCCTCCGGACCCGCCTGTCTGTCCGGTCTCTCCGACCCCTCCGATCGCTCCGACCTCTCCGGGCGTACGGACACGGGTGGCGCGCCAGGCCAGGACGAAGAGGCCCAGCGTCGCCGACGAGCCCGCGGCCGCCCAGGTGAGCGCCGTGGGGGAGGTGAGCAGGGCCGTGGGGTGGAGGTGGCGGAGCGGCAGCAGCCACAGGGCCGTACCGACGAGCGCGCCCGTGAACGGAAGGGCCGAGGGGAGGACGTCGTCGTCGGCAGCCGGCGCCCGCACAGGCGCAGCAGCACCTGGGTGCCGGGGTAGCCCGCGGCGAGGGCGAGTACGGCCGCGATGACGGCCACGTCCCCGGGGGCGGGAACGGCGGTCAGGGAGAACCTGGCTGTCAGGCTGTCAGGCTGTCAGGCTGTCAAGCCGTCAGATCCAGGCGCCAGTCGTTGCAGCGCATGATGCTTCCCGGCGGGAACTCGAAGTCGCACGGGCCGGCGAGCTCGAAACCCGCCTTCCTGCACAGGGTGTTCGACGCGGGGTTGCCGACCGAGGGGAACGCGTGCAGGAAGCGGTGTCCGCCCTCCGCCCTCGCCGACGCGATCGTCGACCGGCCGCCGCCGTCGCGATGCCCCGGCCCTGGAACTCGGGCAGTACGCTCCAGCCCGTTTCGTACACCGCCTCACCGTGCCAGGTCTGGTTCCAGAACCCGATCGTGCCGGCCGCCCCGCCGTCCGGCAGCAGCACGATGCGGAACATCCGGCCGTTGTGCGTGCCGTCGCGGTTGACGTACCTCCGGTGCCGGGCGAGGACCTGCTCCTCGGTCTCCGGGCCCCCGACGTGTGCCGTCATCTCCGGCGCGTTGGCCCGCCGGAGCAGGTCGAGATCGCCCTCGGACCAGGGCTCCAGGCGTACGTTCGGCGGCATGGCCGCAATCTAGCCCCGCCGCTCGGCCGCCGGAGCGCGGTAGAGCTCTTCGATCTCCGCCCAGGACTCCCCGACGATGCCCTCGGCGACCGCCGTCAGGTCGAGTTCCGCCGGCCGGGCGGCGCTCTGCGAGGGCCGTGGCGGGGCCGGGTGGCGCCGCCGCCGCCAGCAGGAACACGCCGTGTAGATGCCGCTCGCACACAACAGGACGGGTATGGCCAGGGCCGTCAGGACGTCGCCCACAGCGGGCCTCCTTCATGGGGATCACCCCTGCATCGGCATCTGCCGGCCGGTTCTGAAGGCCGTGCGCCGGACATGATGGGCCGATTCCGGTCGCCCGGTCGCCCGGTCGCCCGGTCGCCCGGCCGGGGTGCGCTGCCGGGGAAGCACCCGAGGAAGGCTTCTCAGTCAGCGTCCGAGGCCCGACTCCCAGGCCCAGGCGGCTATCTCGACCCTGTTGCGGACACCGAGTTTGCCCTGGACGTTGGTGAGATGAGTCTTCACTGTGCCCGCGCTGATGTGCAGGGCGGCGGCGATTTCCGCGTTGGTGTGCCCGCGGGAGACGAGGGCGGCGACCTCGGTCTCCCGCTGGGACAGGGGCGAGGGGCGGGCCGGAGCGGCTGCGGGGCGGACGAACTGCTGGAGCAGGCGGACGGTGATGGAGGGGCTGATGAGGGCCTCACCGGAGGCGGCGGAGCGGACGGCCTCGGCCAGCAGGCGAGGGCCCGCGTCCTTGAGGAGGAAGCCGCAGGCGCCGTGGTGCAGGGCCTGGCGGACGTACTCGTCGTCGTCGAAGGTCGTCACCATGACGACTTCGGGGCGTGCGCGGCCCCGGGCCGGTGCAGGTGCCTCAGCGCCTCGACGCCGTTCAGCCGCGGCATGCGGATGTCCATGAGGACGACGTCGGGGCGTGCTGTTCGGCCTGCTGGATCGCGGCGACCCCGTCGGCGGCCTGGGCGACGACCTCGATGTCGTCCTCGGCCGCCAGGATCATGGCCATGCCGGTGCGGACGATCGTCTGGTCGTCCGCGAGAAGGACACGGATGGTCATCACAGTGCCTGTCGTAGGGGGAGCGGGAGTTCGAGTGCGACGTGCCAGCCGGACTCCGGGGCGGGCCCTGCGGTCAGTGTGCCGCCGGCGGCGTCGGTGACCTCGCGCAGGCCGCGCAGCCCGTAACCGGTGTTGTCGGACGGGCGCTGGTGTCCGTCGTCGGTGATCCGTGCGGTCACCCGGCGGCGGGAGACGTCCAGGCACACCTGCACGGTGGTGCAGTCGCGGGCGTGTCGGCGGATGTTCGTCAGCGCTTCCCTGACGACGCGTTCCACCAGGTGGGCAGCGTCCGCGGGGAGGGAGTCGGCCTGGCCGGTCTCGGTGAAGTCGACCCGGGCGCCGGGCAGCCGGCAGTCGGTGACGAGGGCGCGGACGGCGTCCGTGCCCGGTGCCTGTTTGTTCGGGACGATGTCCTCGCGCAGGGCGCCGACCATCTTCCGCATGGCGGTCAGCGCTTCCGCTCCGGTGGTCTCGATCAGTTCGAGGGCGTCGCCCACCGCCTGGGGCTTCTTGGCCGCGACGGCACGGGCACCTTGTGCCTGGACCACGATGCCCGATATGTGGTGGGCGACGAAGTCGTGCAGGTCCCGGGCGAAGCCGAGGCGCTGTTCGAGTCTGATCTGCTCCTCGCGCTGCCGGCGGGAGGCGGCGACCAGACGGCCGGTGAGGCCGGAGGCCAGGGCGCCGCTGCCCACCAGTGTCAGGACGAGCGCGACGATGCTGCTGCCCTCGTCCACCTCGATCACCAGCGGCCGCACGATGAGGGCGGTCATGAGCAGCGGCAGAGCGACGGCGGTGCCGGCCGGGGAACCCCGCCGCGCCGTCACGTGCGTCAGCACCATCAGGGCGGCCGGCTCCAAGAAGGTGTAGGCGTCTGAAGCCTGGCCCAGGGGCGAGCCGCTGCCCGCCGCCACGCGCAGTCCGACCGAGCAGGCCAGCGACACCAGGGCCACTCCGCACGCCGCCCACGCCAGCATCGCGGGCGGCAGCGTGATCCCCACCGCCGGGAAGGCGACGGCCGCCGCCGCGGCCGTCGACAGGTACAGCAGGATTCCGGCGCCCTGGTGCTCCAGGGCACCGGTGCCGAAGTCGATCAGCAGGGCCAGGCCGAGGACGCAGAGCAGCAAGGCGCTGCCGACGAACCGGCCGACGGCCGCGGCGCGCGGTGAACTGAGCATGGTGGGCAATCTAGCCGCGCTCGCCACCCGGTCCTCTCTGACGAAAGTCGTAGCCGTCCGCCGAGGAATGGAACTTTCAGGAGATCTGCCGGACCTGGTCCCGGAAGGAGGCTGGACCACGTCAGCGCCGCTCGTCCTGATCGAAGGAACAGCCCTCATGGACATCCGATACCAGGTGGACTCCGCGCCCGTTCTCGGCCCCGCGCTCGTCCTGTTCGCTGCCGGCACCGCCGTCCAGGTGTGGCGCGACGCGTGGAACACGCGCCGTGCCCTGCTGCAGTTGGCCGCCGCCGTCTACGCCGCCGCCGTCCTCTCCCTGACGGTCTTCCCGCTGAACGTGACCTGGGGGGAGTACGCCAACCAGGCCCCCTGGACCGGTCAGATCAACTTCATCCCGCTGCTCACCGCGGACATCACCATCGTCCCCAACGTCATCATGACGGTGCCGGCCGGATTCCTGCTGCCCCTGTTGTTCCGGCACGCCACCTCGGCCTCGCGGGCCTCCCTGATGACGGCGGCGGCCAGCCTGTCCGTGGAAGCAGCCCAGCTGCTGTCCTACATCGCCCTGAACAACGGTCGTTCCGTGGACGTCAACGACCTCCTCGCCAACACCCTCGGCGGACTCGTCGGTTACGCCCTGGTGACCCTCGTCCTGCGCGCACCGGCTCTGCGCGGACCCCTCCTCGCGGCCTCGCTGCCCCGCTCCGCGGCGCTCCAGGAAGACCGCCGGCGGGCCGCGACCGCCGGCGCACCCCGGCCTGTCCCGGTCGCGGCCCCCGTCATCCGTCCCTGACCCAGGCCGGCGGCTGCTACCGGGCCGGTGTCGAGGCCACGTCGGACATCGCCTGCGTCCTGCCCGGCGTCCGGCCCGTCATCGCCTTCGGCTCGGGCGGCACGCAGGCCGGCCCCGCCGAGCGGGCCGCGGGCGACGAGATCACCCTCTCCGGCGCCAGGACGGCCTACGCCGGTGTCAGCCCGGAGAGCACCAGCGACGACGGCGGCGCCGGGTACAGCACCGTCGTCGTCTCCGTCACGGGCGAAGACCCCAGCCCCACTCACGGTCGGCAGCGTCCTCGTCGGCCGTCCCGTCGTCACCGACTGGTACACCGGCCCGCAGGACGCCGTCCCCTTCACCTCCTGAGACCCGTCCCTGAAACGGGCGGAGCGGGCGCGCGGCGCGGAGCACCGCACCGCGCGCCCGCTGCGGAACTGAAAGGGCGAGGCCCGAAGACCCCGCCCACGACCACCGAAACCCCGGCTCAGGGCCAGACCAGGCAGTACGCCTGATGCCCCGCCTCGTGCAGGCGGTGGCTGAAGTCCTGCCACTCGTGCAGCAGCTGGTAGACGTTGAACGCGTCGCGCGGGCCCCCGCGGTCCGGGACCGTGGACCAGATGAAGGCCGCCGCGCCCACCGACTCCTCACCGACGCCGCGCAGCGGGTCGACGACCGTCATGGGGAGCTTGACCACCGCGTAATCGGGGTGGAGCACGACCAGTTCCAGCGGCGGGACCTTGTGCAGGGGTATGCCCTCGATGCCGGTCAGGACCATCGCGGCCACCGTCTCCGGCTTGATCTTCGTGAACATGCCGCCCATGCCGAGCTCGTCGCCGCCCAGCTCCTCCGGACGCATCGAGATGGGCACGCGGGCCGCAGTGGCTCCGTTCGGAGCGCCGAAGTACTTGTAGGTCACCCCCACCCGGCCGCTCCTGTTTCCCGTGTCCGCGTTCACGTTCGCCTCGCGCCTGTCCGCCCGCGCCCCGCGCCCCCGCTCACGCCGGTGCCGGCCGCGCTGGGACCCGTCGGGACCCAGGTCGTCGGTCCCCTCGCCCACTCCGCCACCGCGATGCATATCTCCACCCGACCACTCGCGGCCACGGCCGCGCAACCCGATCATCGTGTCAGTGACCTCCCCCGCGACCGTGCGGTGAAACACCTGACCGCAAGACCGCCGGAGCCTCTGACACCATGGCTTGTGTGAGCTTCCCCTATGACGCCCCAGTTTCGCAGACGCTTTTCGACCGCGCGTCCCTTGTGACGCCCGGCGGCGTGAACTCTCCGGTCCGCGCATTTCGTGCCGTGGGCGGTACGCCCCGGTTCATGGTGTCCGGTACCGGTCCGTACCTCACCGACGCCGACGGCCGTGAGTACGTCGACCTCGTGTGCTCGTGGGGGCCGATGATCCTCGGCCACTCCCACCCGCAGGTCGTCGCCGCAGTCCAGGAGGCCGTCGCCCGCGGCACCTCCTTCGGTACGCCCGGCGAGGGCGAGGTCGCACTGGCCGAGGAGATCGTCGCCAGGGTCGCGCCCGTCGAGCAGGTGCGGCTCGTCTCCAGCGGCACCGAGGCGACCATGTCGGCCATCCGCCTCGCCCGCGGCTTCACCGGCCGGGCCAAGGTCGTGAAGTTCGCCGGCTGCTACCACGGCCACGTGGACGCGCTCCTCGCCGCCGCCGGATCCGGCCTCGCGACCTTCGCGCTGCCGGACACGCCCGGCGCGACGGGCGCGCAGGCCGGCGACACGATCGTCCTGCCGTACAACGACCTGGACGCCGTACGGGCCGCCTTCGCCGCGCACCCCGGCGAGATCGCCTGCGTCATCACCGAGGCCTCGCCCGGCAACATGGGCGTCGTCCCGCCGGCCGACGGCTTCAACGCCGGGCTCAAGGACCTGTGCCGGGCCGACGGCGCGCTCTACATCTCCGACGAGGTCATGACCGGCTTCCGTACGTCGAAGGCCGGCTGGTACGGCATCGACGGCGTCGCCCCCGACCTCATGACCTTCGGCAAGGTCATGGGCGGCGGCTTCCCGGCCGCGGCCTTCGGCGGCCGCGCCGACGTCATGGCGCACCTCGCGCCGGCCGGCCCCGTCTACCAGGCGGGAACCCTCTCCGGGAACCCGGTCGCGACCGCCGCCGGCTCGCGCTGCTGCGGCTGCTCGACGACGGGCGTACGCCGTGGTCGACGCGGTGTCGAGGGAGATCCAGGAGCTGGTCACCCTGGCGCTCGGCAAGGAAGGCGTCGCGCACCGCATCCAGACGGCCGGCAACATGTTCTCCGTGTTCTTCACGGCCGACGAGGTGCGCAACTACGACGACGCGCGCAAGCAGGAAGCTTTCCGCTTCAACGCCTTCTTCCACTCGATGCTCGCCGACGGCGTCTACCTGCCGCCGTCCGCCTTCGAGTCGTGGTTCGTCTCCACCGCCCACGACGCGCGGGCCGTCGAGCGCATCGCCGCCGCGCTGCCCGCCGCCGCCCGCGCCGCAGCGGGGGCCACGGCATGAGCGAGACCACCGTCGTCCACTTGGTGCGCCACGGTGAAGTGCACAATCCGGACGGGGTGCTGTACGGGCGCCGGTCCGGGTACCACCTCTCCGACCTCGGCCGGCAGATGGCCGACCGGGTCGCCGAGCACCTCGCGGGGCGCGACATCACGCACGTCGTCTCCTCGCCGCTGGAGCGCGCCCAGGAGACCGCGACGCCGATCGCCAAGTCGCACGGGCTCGACCTGGCCACCGACGAGCGGCTGATCGAGGCGGCCAACGTCTTCGAGGGCAAGACCTTCGGGGTCGGGGACGGCGCGCTGCGCAGGCCCGGGAACTGGCGGCACCTGACGAACCCGTTCCAGCCGTCCTGGGGCGAGCCGTACATCGAGCAGGTCGTACGGATGATGGGCGCCCTGAACGCCGCGCGCGACGCGGCCCGCGGGCATGAGGCGGTCGCCGTCAGCCATCAGCTGCCGATCTGGATCGTACGGAGCTTCGTCGAGCGGCGGCGGCTGTGGCACGACCCGCGCAGGCGGCAGTGCACGCTCGCCTCGCTCACCACCTTCACGTTCCAGGGCGACAAGATCGTGTCCGTCGGCTACAGCGAGCCGGCCCGCGATCTCGTACCCGCGCACCTGCTGGCCGGCGCCAAGCCCGTGAAGGGTAAAACGAAGGCATTCGGCGCGTAATACCGATCACTTCCCGGCCGCTTTCGGGTCACTCCTGGGAAAAATATGTCGGTTCGCCGGAACCGACGTCTTCATCAGCACCTCTAACCCGGCGTCCGTTGTAAGAGCCGACGGGCGCCTGCGGGGATGACGAGTGCGGATGGGGACACGGGTATGCGGGACATGAGCCGAAGGGGTCTGCTGGGACTGGGACTCGGAGCAGCGGCCGCGGCCGGCCTGGCCGGCTGCGGCGCTTCCGGGGCATCGGATCCGGGAAACCCCGGCCCGGCCAAGGGCAAGGGGGGTGGCGGCGGTGGCACCCCGTCCCCGACCAGGACGGGCGGCGACGTACGCCTGATAGGCGATGGCTCGACGGCCGACACCGGCAAGCAGCCGAACCAGCCGGACAAGCCCGTACCGCTCCAGCCCGGTGAGACGCCGCCCCAGTTCGTGATCTTCTCCTGGGACGGGGCGGGCGAGGTCGGCAACGGCCTGTTCCCGCGCTTCCTCAAGCTCGCCAGGGACCACGACGCGGCGATGACCTTCTTCCTCTCCGGGCTCTACCTGCTCCCCGAGTCGAAGAAGAGCCTCTACAAGCCGCCGAACAACCCCGTCGGCGCCTCCGACATCGGCTACCTCACCGACGGGCACATCAAGGACACGCTGAAGTACGTCCGCCAGGCCTGGCTCGAAGGCCATGAGATAGGCACGCACTTCAACGGGCACTTCTGCGCGGGCTCGGGCACCGTCGGCAACTGGACGCCCGCCCAGTGGGAGAACGAGACCGCCCAGGCCAAGTCCTTCGTCACCGAGTGGAAGACCAACAGCGGCTGGACCGACCTCGACCCGCTGCCCTTCGACTACGAGAAGGAACTCGTCGGCGGCCGCACCCCCTGCCTCCTCGGCCAGGACAACCTCCTCCCGACGGCGAAGAAGCTCGGCTGGCGCTACGACGCCAGCTCGCCCGGCGGCCACCAGATGTGGCCCGTCAAGCGGGGCGGCCTGTGGGACCTGCCGCTCCAGGCGATGCCGTTCCCGGGCCATTCCTTCGAGGTGCTCTCGATGGACTACAACATCCTCGCCAACCAGTCGAAGAATTCGACCCAGGGCGTGCCGTCCCGCTACCCGGGCTGGAAGAAGCAGGCCACCGAGGCGTATCTCTCCGGTTTCCGGCGGGCGTACGAGAGCAATCGCGCGCCGTTCTACATAGGCAACCACTTCGAGCAGTGGAACGGCGGTATCTACATGGACGCCGTCGAGGAAGCGCTCAAGGGCATGGCGGGCAAGAAGGACGTGCGCCTGGTCTCCTTCCGGCAGTTCTGCGACTGGCTCGACGTGCAGGACCCGAAGGTGCTCGACAAGCTGCGCTCCCTCCAGGTCGGCCAGTCCCCGGCGGGCGGCTGGAAGTCTTTCCTTAAGAGCTCTTGACAAGGGGCTTTACGGGCACCACGGGGGGCGCGGAAGATCCCTGGAACGCTCATGCGAAACTTTTCACATGAGCCTTAGCCGCGCCTCCCGCCGCCGCTCGAACCGCACCCGCCACGCAGCGTCGGTGGCCGCCGTCGTGGTCGCGGGCGCACTCACCCTCTCCGCGTGCGGAGGCGACGGCGCCACGTCGTCGGGGACGAGCGGCGCGAAGTTCGTGACCGGCAGCGGGGGCATCTCCACCGTCGCCAAGGGCGAGCGGCAGGACGCCCCGAAGCTCGACGGCGAGACGCTCGAAGGCGAGAAGCTCGACATCGACGACTTCAAGGGCAAGGTCGTCGTCCTGAACGTCTGGGGTTCGTGGTGCTCGCCCTGCCGGGCCGAGGCGCCGAATTTCGCGAAAGTCTCCGAGGAGACCAAGGACAAGGGAGTCGAGTTCGTCGGGATCAACACCCGTGACGACTCCAAGGGGCCCGCGATCGAGTTCGAAAAGCAGTGGGGCATCACCTATCCCAGCTTCTACGACCCGATCGGCAAGCTGGTTCTCCGCTTTCCCAAGGGCAGCCTGAATCCCCAGGCCATTCCGTCGACGATCGTGATCGACCGTGAGGGCAAGATCGCGGCCCGCTCGCTGATGGCCCTCAACGAGAAGAAGCTGCACCAGATGATCGACCCGCTGATCGCGGAGAAGTGACCACGTGAGCGTCCTCGCCGCCGCGGTCACCGACCCGAACACGACGGTTCTGAACGGTGCCCTGATACTCGCGCTGCCGATCGCCGTCGCCGCCGGTCTCGTCTCTTTCTTCTCGCCGTGCGTGCTGCCGCTCGTACCCGGCTATCTGTCGTACGTCACCGGAATCAGCGGCACCGACCTCGCGGACGCCCGGCGGGGGCGCATGGTCGCCGGCGCCTCGCTCTTCGTGCTCGGTTTCACCGCGGTCTTCGTCTCGACCGGGGCGCTCTTCGGCTACTTCGGCCAGACGCTCCAGGACCACCAGGAGACGCTGACCCGGGTGCTCGGCGGGCTGATGATCCTCATGGGTTTCTTCTTCATGGGGCTGATGCCCTGGATCACCCAGCGCGAGTTCCGTTTCCACAAACGGCCGGCGGCCGGACTCGCGGGCGCGCCCGTACTGGGTGCCCTCTTCGGCATCGGCTGGGCGCCGTGCACCGGTCCGACGCTCGGCAGCCGTCACGACGCTGTCGTTCACCGAGGCGAGCGCGGGGCGCGGGGCCGTACTGACCGTCGCGTACTGCCTCGGCCTCGGCGTGCCCTTCGTGCTCGCCGCGATGGCGTTCCGGCGGGCGCTCGGTGCGTTCGCCTGGGTCAAGAAGCACTACGCCTGGGTGATGCGCATCGGCGGACTGATGATGATCGCGACCGGCATCCTGCTCGTCACGGGGATCTGGAACGGCATCATTCAGGACATGCAGGGCTGGACGGACAGCTTCACGGTGGGGATCTGAGTTCCATGAGCAAGACCGAGACGACCGACGAGACGGCCGCGGCCGCCGCGGCCGCCGAACACGACGAGCAGGAGTTCGGCGAAGCCGGTGCCCAGCTCTCCACCGCCCCCCGGGAGCGGGCGGTCCCCGGCTCCTTCGGCGGCGTGATGCAGCCGGGCGCGGCCGGCCGGATCGCCTGGGCCTGGCGCGAGACGACGGGCTGGGTGCGCTGGTTCTGGCGGCAGCTGACGTCGATGCGCGTCGCGCTGATCCTGCTGTTCCTGCTGTCGCTGGGCGCGATCCCCGGGTCGCTGGTCCCGCAGACCGGTGTCGACGAGACGAAGGTCGAGGAGTTCAGGACGGCGCACGAGACGCTCGCGCCGGTCTACGACGACCTCGGGCTCTTCAACGTCTACAGCTCGGTGTGGTTCTCCGCGATCTACATCCTTCTGTTCGTCTCGCTCATCGGCTGCATCGTGCCCCGCACCTGGCAGTTCGTGGGCCAGCTCCGCAGCCGCCCGCCGGGCGCGCCCGGCCGCCTGACGCGGCTTCCGGCGTACACCACCTGGCGTACGGAGACGGACCCCGAGCAGGTCCGTGAGGCCGCGCTGGCGATGCTGGGGCGGCGCCGCTTCCGGTCCCACGCCGTCGGGGACGCGGTCGCCGCCGAGAAGGGGTACCTGCGCGAGGCCGGGAACCTGATCTTCCACATCGCGCTCATCGTGATGCTGGTGTCCTTCGCCACCGGGCAGCTCTTCAAGTCCGAGGGCGGCAAGCTGATCGTCGAGGGCGGCGGCTTCGCGAACACCCTCACGCAGTACGACGACTTCAAGTCCGGGTCGCTCTTCGACCGGGACCACGACCTGGCGCCGTTCAGCTTCACGCTCGACAAGTTCGTCGGGACGTACGAGCGCACCGGCCCCCAGCGCGGCACGCCCCGTACGTACGAGGCCCATGTGACGTACGCCGAGGGGGCGGACGGCGCCGAGAAGAAGACCAGGATCGAGGTGAACCGGCCGCTGGAGGTCGACGGCTCGAAGGTCTACCTGATCGGCCACGGGTACGCCCCGGTCGTCACCGTCAGGGACGGCAGGGGCAGGGAGGTCTTCTCGGGCGCGGTGCCGCTGCTGCCCATGGACTCCAACGTCACCTCGTCCGGCGCGATCAAGGTGATGGACGGCTACCGCGACAAGGACGGCAAGAAGGACCAGCTGGGCTTCCAGGCGTTCTTCGTGCCGACGTTCGCGGGCGCCGGCAAGGGCACGATGCTCTCCCAGTACCCGGGCCTCGACTTCCCCGTCCTCGCGCTCAACGCCTTCCACGGCAGCCTCGGCGTGGACGCGGGCCTGCCGCAGAACGTCTACCAGCTCGACAAGCGCAAGATGAAGGCGTTCAAGGACGCCCAGGGCGCCGACCTCAAGCAGCGGCTGCTGCCCGGCGAGACCATGAAGCTGCCGGACGGCGCCGGCTCCATCACGTTCGAGAAGGACGTCAAGGAGTGGGCGACCTTCCAGATCTCGCAGCAGCCCGGCAACGTACCCGCACTGGTGGGGGCCGTCGCCGCGATCGCGGGGCTCGCAGGATCGCTGTTCATCCAGCGCCGCCGCGTCTGGGTCCGGGCCGTACGGGGCGAGGACGGCGTCACCGTCGTCGAGATGGCCGGACTCGGCCGCAGCGAGTCCTCGAAGCTTCCCGAGGAACTGGCCGACCTGGCCGCAACGCTCAATTCACAGGCGCCGACGGCACCTGATCCCGCTGAACCTGTCGAAGGAGTCCGCGCGTGAATCTCGCGGCCGCAACCAACGAGAACCTCGCCCACATCAGCAATGTGCTGATCTATTCGTCGATGGCCGTCTACACGCTGGCCTTCTTCGCCCACATCGCCGAGTGGGTCTTCGGCAGCCGCAGCAAGGTCGGCCGCACGGCCGCCGCGCTGACCGCCGACAGAGCGGCGGCCCCCGCGGTGGACCTGGCGCTCCGGCGGCTCCACGGCCGTCCTCGACAAGCCGAAGATCGTCACCCGGTCCGCGGCGGGCACCCGCGACGTGCCGGACGGCCCGGGAGCGGCGGGCGGCACCGAGAAGGGCGACCTCTACGGACGTGTCGCCGTCTCGCTGACCGTCCTCGCCTTCCTCGTCGAGGCGGGCGGCGTGGTGGCCCGAGCCCTGTCGGTGCAGCGCGCGCCGTGGGGCAACATGTACGAGTTCTCGATCACCTTCTCCACCGTGGTCGTCGGCGTGTACCTGGCGATCCTGGCCGCGAAGAAGAACGTCCGCTGGGCCGGTCTGCCGCTGGTCACCACGGTCCTGCTGGACCTGGGCATCGCCACGACGTGGCTCTACACCGACAGCGACCAGCTGGTGCCCGCACTGGACTCGTACTGGCTGTGGATCCACGTCTCCACCGCGATCTTCTGCGGTGCGGTGTTCTACCTCGGCGCGGTCGGCACGGTCCTCTACCTCTTCCGTGACGGGTACGAGGCGAACCTCGCCCGCGGCGGCAAGCCGGGCGCCTTCGCCTCGTCCGTCCTGGAGCGCCTCCCGTCCGCCGCCTCGCTCGACAAGTTCGCCTACCGCGTGAACGCCGCCGTCTTCCCGCTGTGGACGTTCACGATCATCGCGGGCGCGATCTGGGCGGGCGACGCGTGGGGCCGCTACTGGGGCTGGGACCCCAAGGAGGTCTGGTCCTTCATCACCTGGGTCGCGTACGCCTGCTACCTGCACGCGCGCGCGACGGCGGGCTGGAAGGGCCGCAAGGCCGCCTACCTGGCGCTCTTCGCGTTCGGCTGCTGGCTGTGGAACTACTACGGCGTGAACATCTTCCTCAGCGGCAAGCACTCGTACGCGGGCGTCTGACCCGCTCCCGGGCCCGGCTCGCACGAGCCCGGCCGAGGGGAGAGGCTGGTGTCATGACGGACGAGATCCCTCATGGCACCAGCGAACCCCGGGACGCCGCGGTCGTACTGAAATTCACGCTGGACCTCCCACAGCCCGCGCACCGGGTCTGGCCCGCCGTCGCGACTCCGGAGGGCCTGCGGGAGTGGCTCGCCGCCGTCGAGCGGCTGGAGCCGCGCCTGGGCGGCGCGGTCACGCTGCGGTGGCTGAACACCGGCGACGGCGACGCCGCCGTCGAGCACGGCACGGTCACCGCCTGGGACCCGGAGCACGTCGCCGAGTACACCGTCGCCGTACACGGGCGGATCCGCTTCCACCTGGAGCCGGCCTGGGCGGGCGCCATCGGCACGGTGCTGCGCTTCACCGACGAGGTGGCGGTGGCCGGCGACGCCGATCGGCTGAGCCGCCTCGCGGGCTGGCACCAGCACTTCGAGTACCTCCTGGCCGCCCTCGACGGCCGGCCGCGGGACTGGCCGGAGTGGGACCCGGACCGCCACCGCGAGCTGTACGCCGGGTAGTCGGTGCAGGGCGGTGCGGTGGCCGTCCTTCGCGGGGACGCCGGGGCCGGTGCCGCGCCCTGCGGGGAGCGCCCGGGCGCGTCCCCTTCCGCCACCGTGGTGTGCGAGACGGGGTCAGGGCTTCGGCGGCGTGGAGTCCCCGGGGCCGTCCTCGCGCCGCTTGAGCTCCTCCTCGCGGCGGCGCAGGTCCGCTTCCCGGTCCCTCATCGTCGACTCGTCCTCGCCGCTCGTTCCGGAAGGGGCGGTCTCGTCCTTGAGGGACTTCAGGAAGTCGGGATTGTCGTCGGGGGCGACCCATCGCTGCTTGTTCCCGCGGCGCCGTTCGGAGGGCGCGCCGCCGGAGCCGTCGCGGGCCCCCTTGCGGACCTTGCCGGCCGCGAGCCAGGCGACGGGGCCGATCAGCACCTCGCCGAAGAGCAGCACGATGATCACCCAGACCACCTTGGGAAGGTGGCGGACCTCTTCCTCGGGAGTGTTCAGGCAGTCGATGAAGGCGTAGATCCACAGCGCCAGCACCAGAAGGAACGGCAGATACCTGAGCATGAGGGCAAGCTCCCAGAGCGCGGACCGCAGGGCGCCGTGGGCAGCCCCGGTGACGGGCCAAGCGTAGTGCGTACCGGATACTGGACCGCATGGCTTACGACGATCTTCGCTCCCTGCTCCGGGCGCTGGAGCGCGAGGGCGACCTCAAGCGCATCAAGGCCGAAGTCGATCCGTACCTGGAGGTCGGGGAGATCGTCGACCGGGTGAACAAGGCGGGTGGTCCGGCGCTTCTCTTCGAGAACGTCAAGGGCTCGTCGATGCCCCTGGCGATGAACGTCTTCGGGACCGACCGCCGGCTGCTCAAGGCGCTCGGCCTGAAGTCGTACGACGACATCCGGGACAAGATCGGCGGGCTGCTGAAGCCCGAGCTCCCGCAGGGTTTCGTGGGGGTGCGGGAGGCGTTCGGCAAGCTCGGGTCGATGGCGCACGTGCCGCCGAAGAAGGTCAAGTCGGACGCGGCGCCGGTCCAGGAGGTCGTGCTCACGGGCGAGGACGTGGACCTCGACAAGCTGCCCGCCCTGTTCACCTGGCCCGAGGACGGCGGGTCCTTCTTCAACCTGGGACTCACGCACACCAAGGACCCGGAGTCGGGCATCAGGAACCTGGGGCTGTACCGGCTCCAGCGCCACGACAAGCGCACGATCGGGATGCACTGGCAGATCCACAAGGACAGCCGGAACCACTACCAGGTGGCGGCCCGGCGGGGTGAGCGGCTGCCGGTCGCGATCGCCTTCGGTGCGCCGCCGGCCGTGACGTACGCCTCGACGGCTCCGCTGCCGGGCGACATCGACGAGTACCTCTTCGCGGGCTTCCTGTCGGGCAAGCGCATCGAGATGGTCGACTGCAAGACGGTCCCGCTCCAGGTCCCGGCCCAGGCGGAGGTCGTGCTGGAGGGGTGGCTGGAGCCCGGGAAGATGCTGCCGGAGGGACCCTTCGGCGATCACACCGGGTTCTACACGCCGCAGGAGGACTTCCCGGCGCTGACGATCGACACGATCACGATGCGGCGGCGTCCGCTGCTCCAGTCGATCGTGGTGGGGCGGCCGCCCACGGAGGACGGGCCGCTGGGGCGGGCCACGGAGAGCTTCTTCCTGCCGCTGCTCAAGATCATCGTTCCGGACATCGTGGACTACCACCTGCCGGAGGCGGGCGGCTTCCACAACTGCATCATCGTGGCGATCGACAAGAAGTACCCGAAGCATGCGCAGAAGGTCATGCACGCCATCTGGGGCGCGCACATGCTCTCGCTGGAGAAGCTGATCGTCGTGGTCGACAAGGACTGCGACGTGCACAACTACCACGAGGTGGCCTGGCGGGCGCTGGGGAACGTCGACTACTCCCGCGACCTCACGGTGGTGGAAGGACCCGTCGACCATCTCGACCACGCGTCGTACCAGCAGTTCTGGGGCGGCAAGGCGGGCATCGACGCGACGAAGAAGCTGCCCGAGGAGGGCTACACCCGGGACGGGGGCTGGCCGAACATGGTCGAGTCCGACCCCGGGACCTCCGAACGGGTGTCGAGGCGCTGGAAGGAGTACGGGCTGTGACCAGCGCGGCGGCCGCCGTTCCGCAGGTCGGCAGGACCAAGGCGTTCCTGCGGCTCGTGATGATCGAGCACTCGGTCTTCGCGCTGCCCTTCGCGTACATCGCCGCGCTCACCGCGATGTTCCAGCTGGACCGGAACATCCACTGGGGCAAGCTGCTGCTCGTCACGGTAGCCATGGTCGGGCTGCGTACGTTCGCGATGGCGTGCAACCGGATCATCGACCGGGAGCTGGACGCCCGCAACCCGCGCACCGCGGGCCGCGAGCTGGTCACCGGCGCGGTCTCGGTCAGGTCGGCCTGGACCGGCGCGCTCGTCGCTGTGGTGGTCTTCCTCGGCGCCGCGGCCGCGCTGAACCCGCTGTGCCTGGCGCTGGCGCCGGTCGCGGTGGTCCCGATGGTGGTCTATCCGTACGGGAAGCGCTTCACCCACTTCCCGCACGCGATCCTCGGCCTCGCCCAGGCCATGGGCCCCGTCGGCGCCTGGCTCGCGATCACGGGGGAGTGGTCCTGGGACGCGGTGATCCTCGGCCTCGCGGTCGGCATCTGGATCGGCGGCTTCGACCTGATCTTCGGCAGCCAGGACGTCCAGGCGGACCGCGCGCACGGAGTGAAGTCCGTGCCGGCCCGCTTCGGGGTCCCGGCCGCGCTGTACGGGGCGCGGGCGTGCCACGCGGTGACGACCGTCCTGCTGGCCTGGTACGCGCTGGCCACCGACGCGGGGGCGTTCTTCTGGGCCGGCCTGGTGATAGTGACCGTGGCCTTCTTCTACGAGCACACGATCGTCAAGCCGCACGACCTGTCCCGCCTCAACCGGGCGTTCTTCACGACGAACGGCTTCATCGGGATCGCCCTGTTCGGGTGCGCGCTGCTCGACCTGCTGGTGCGGGCACTCACGGTGTGAGGCGCGCGGGACCCGTGGGGGAGGTCCGCCGCCGGAACAGGAACGCGGCGAGCACGCCGCCGGCCAGGCCGAAGAGGTGGCCCTGCCAGCTGACGGCGGCGTTGGCCGGGAGGACGCCCCACAGGATCGATCCGTAGACCGCGGCCACCACCAGGCCGGTCACGACGTCCAGCGCGCTGCGGTCGACGAAGCCGCGGACCAGCAGGTAGCCGAAGAGGCCGAAGACGACGCCCGACGCGCCCGCCGTGTTGGAGTGGTCGGGGGCGGTGAGCCAGACCCCCAGGCCGCTGACGAGCACGATGACCAGGACGACGCCCACGAAGCGGCGTATGCCGCTCAGGGCGGCGAGGAAGCCGAGGACCAGCAGCGGGACGGTGTTCGAGGCGGCGTGGTCGAAGCCGTGGTGCAGGAACGACATCGGGAGCACGTCGCGCAGCTCGCCGACGTCGCGCGGGCTCAGCCCGTACGTGTTCAGCGCGCCCGTCGCGGCGTCCAGCGCCTCCAGGACCCACAGCAGCGCGACCCAGCCGAGCATCAGCGCGGCGGCGGCCTTCGCCCGGTGTCCCCGGCTCCGGTTCCGGCTCTGTCCAGCGGCGGTCGGTGACATGGCGTCCCCCTGCGGTACGTGCGGCTCTGCCGGTGGAACGTCCCGGGCACCTGACTCGGTTCCGCCCGGGGGAGCCCGGATAAGGTCGGGCACGTGGAGTCAGGACATACACGCGGTCAGCAGCCGCGCCGGCCATGGGTCGTAGGGGTTTCCGGGGCGTCGGGCACGCCGTACGCCGCCGCCGTGCTGCGCGGGCTGCTGGACGCGGGCGAGAGCGTGGACCTGGTGGTCAGCCGGGCCTCGCGCCTGACGCTGCTCGACGAGACGGGCATCGCGTTCCGGGACGCCCACTGGCAGGAGGACCTGCGGACGTGGCTGGCGCGCGGCGCGGACGGCAGGCCGGACACGTTCGCCGCCGAGGTGAGCGACGTGCGGTACTGGGCGGCCGGGGACCTCGCCGCCGGGCCCTCGTCGGGTTCGTACCCGGCCAAGGGGATGCTCGTCGTGCCGGCGTCGACGGCGAGCGTGGCCGGGGTGGCGCTGGGGCTGTCGAAGGACCTGCTGCAACGGGTGGCGAGCGTGACGCTCAAGGAGCGGCGCCCGCTCGTGGTCGCGGTGCGGGAGACGCCGCTGAGCGGCCAGACCCTCAAGCACATGGTGGCACTGGACGAGGCGGGCGCCGTGGTGCTGCCCGCCTCCCCGGCCTTCTACGCGGGAGCGACGCACATCCAGGATCTGGTGGACTTCGTCGCGGGGCGGGTGCTGGACGCGGCAGGGGTGCCGCACGGCTTGTACCGCCGCTGGGAGGGGGAGCTCGGGGGCTCCCGGAAAGACAACGGGCGTTGAGCGCCGCACGCCTTAGATTGCACACATAAACTCGCGGTATTGCTGAACAATGGAAGGCTTCAGGCATATGGACGCCGTGGACAGGCAGCTCATCCAGGCCCTCAGAGAGAACGGCAGGGCCTCGTACGCCGAACTCGGCCGGCTCGTCGGGCTCTCGGGGCCCAGCGTCACCGACCGCATCAACCGCCTTGAGGCGGCCGGTGTCATCACCGGTTACCGCGCGACGGTCGACGCGAAGTCGCTCGGCCTCGGCGTCACCGCGCTGATCGGCATCTCGCTCTCGGACGCGGCGGACCACGAGGACGTGGCGCGCAGGCTGCGCGACCTCGAGGAGATCGAGGACTGCTGGTTCATCGCGGGCGACGACTCGTTCATGCTCAAGATCCGCGCGGGGGACGTCGACGGCCTGGAGAAGACGATCCGGCGGCTGTCCGGCACGCGGGGTGTCTCGCGTACCCGTACGACGATCGTGCTCTCCACCAAGTGGGAGAACCGCGTCGGGGGACTGCCCGAGGAAGGCTGACGCGGAGCGTCAATGGGGGGTCCCTCCGGCCGGAGGGCGGGGGAGTACGGTGTTCTGAGCCTGATTCGTAGAGAAATGGGAGGCGGCCGGAGATGACTGCATCTATCAAAGATGTAGGACTCAAGCGCGAGCTGGAGCAGAAGGTCCGGGCGGGTGAGCGGCTGACCCGCGAGGACGGCATCGCCCTCTACGAGTCCGACGACCTGGCCTGGCTGGGCGGTCTCGCCCACGAGGTGCGCACGCGCAAGAACGGCGACGTGGTCCACTTCAACGTCAACCGTCACCTCAACATGACGAACGTGTGCACCGCGTCGTGCGCGTACTGCTCGTTCCAGCGCAAGCCGGGCGAGAAGGACGCGTACACGATGCGCATCGAGGAAGCCGTCAAACTCGCCAAGGCGATGGAGAACGAGAACCTCACCGAGCTGCACATCGTCAACGGCCTCCACCCCAGCCTCCCGTGGCGCTACTACCCGCGCTCCCTGAGCGAGCTGAAGAAGGCCCTTCCGAACGTCTCGCTGAAGGCCTTCACGGCGACGGAGATCCACCACTTCGAGACCGTGTCGGGCATGTCGCCTCGGAGATCCTGGACGAGCTCATCGAGGCCGGCCTGGAGTCGCTGACCGGCGGCGGCGCGGAGATCTTCGACTGGGAGGTCCGCCAGCACATCGTCGACCACCGCACCCACTGGGAGGACTGGTCGCGCATCCACCGCCTCGCGCACCAGAAGGGGCTCAAGACCCCGGCGACGATGCTGTACGGGCACATCGAGGAGCCGCGCCACCGCGTGGACCACGTGCTGCGGCTGCGCGAGCTCCAGGACGAGACCGGTGGTTTCCAGGTCTTCATCCCGCTGCGCTACCAGCACGACTTCGAGGACATGAAGGACGGCAAGATCCGCAACCGTCTTCAGGCCCGTACGACGATGGCGAGCGGCGCCGACGTGCTGAAGACCTTCGCGGTCTCGCGGCTGCTCTTCGACAACGTCCCGCACGTCAAGGTCTTCTGGGTCATGCACGGCGTGCAGACCTCGCAGCTCGCGCTCCAGCACGGCGCGGACGACATGGACGGCTCGGTCGTCGAGTACAAGATCACGCACGACGCGGACAACTACGGCACGCCGAACAAGCTCGGCCGTGAGGACCTGCTGGAGCTGATCCGGGACGCGGGCTTCCGCCCGGTGGAGCGGAACACGCGGTACGAGATCGTCCGCGAGAACCCGGGGCCGGACGCGGACCGCCGCGAGTCGCCGCAGGCGATGCGGGTCTGACGCCGCAGGGGCGGCCCGGGGGCGCCCGGGCCGCGGAGCCGGCCGTGCGGGCGCCGGACGCCGTTACTCGTCGGGGCCATGCCGCTGACCTTCACCCTTGATCCGCGGATCGGCCCCGGCCTGTGCGACGGCGTCCTGTCCCTGTGGGCGGACGTCTCCAACGCGGGCGGCGCCGTCGGGTTCGTACCGCCCGTGACCGCCGACGACATCCGGCCCGAGTGGGTCAAGCACCTCGCCGCCATCGACGAGGGCCGTACCCGGCTGCTCGTCGGGCACGACGAGGAGGGCGCCGTCGCCGCCACCGCGTTCCTCACGTACAACACGCACCGGCTGATGACCCACTGGATCTGGCTCTACACGGTGATGGTCCACCCGCGCCACCAGGGCAAGGGGTACGGCCGCGACCTGATGGCGGCGGCCGCCGAGGAGGCGCGGTCCTTCGAGGGGATCGAAGCGATACGGCTGACCTGCCGCGGCGGCACCGGAGCCGACCGGTTCTACGCCTCCTGCGGCTACAAGGAGGTCGGGCGCGTGCCCGGCGCGATCCGGGTCGCACCGGGCGACGACCGCGACGACATCATCATGCTGCTGCCGCTGGGATGACAGGAACGGCCGGGAAGGGCAGGGGCCCGGCAGGAGTTCCGGCCCCCTGTGCTTGACTGGTGGCGACCCTTTAGGTTGCCGCTGAGAAGAAGGTCCCCCCGTGAACACCAAGCACGCAACGATTCGCTACACCGCGATGCGCCTTGGCGTCTTCGTGGGCTGCTTCTTCGTCATCTGGGGTCTGGTCCACTTCGGCGTGCTCCCGGCCGGTCTGGGCGACTCCAACCTGCTGTGGGTGCTCATGCTCGCCATCGTCGTCTCCGCGCCGCTCAGCTTCGTGCTGCTGCGCAAGCAGCGCGACGCGATGTCCGAGCGGATCGTCGAGCGCGTGGACCACGTGAAGGCCAAGCTGGAGTCGAACCGCAGCCAGGAGGACGGCCTGGCCCGGTAAGGGTCGCGTAAGGTACGTCACACTTCATACCACCCCGGTTCCGGACACCTGTCCGGGGCTGGGGTGTTGGCGTTCTCCGGGCCGGGGCGGGGGCTCACGCGCCCAAAGAACAGCTTTGATGTTCTCAAAGTACAAGTGTTAACGTGTTCGGCATGAAGACATCAGCCGCGCACTCCCCCGTCATGAGCGTTCCGCTCGTGCTGGTGGCGCGCCTGCATGTCGATCTCTGCCGCTGCATGTCCGCGGCCTGTCGCCGCCACGTCTGACATCAGAAGCGACTTCACGCAGCGGCGACGCCCACAGCTCCGGTTCCACGTGCAGCTCACGGCCGCCGCACCACCGTCCCCGTATCCCCATACGTAAGCAACGGAGTGTGTCCGTGTCCGCGAACTCCGCGATCACGCCCGAGGACCGGAAGCCCCGCTTCCGAATATCCGACAAGTTTCCCTTCTGGGCCCAGATCATCACCGGTCTGGTCCTGGGTGTCCTGCTCGGCTGGCTCGCGCGCAGCCAGGACATCAGCTGGCTCAAGACGACGCTGGAGCAGGTCGGCGGCATCTTCGTCCAGCTGCTGAAGCTGGCCGTGGCGCCGCTCGTCTTCTTCGCGATCCTGGTGTCGATCACCAACCTGCGCAAGGTCAACAACGCCGCCAGGCTGGCCTCGCGCACGCTGCTCTGGTTCATGATCACGTCGCTGATCGCGGTCGCCATCGGCCTCGCGATCGGCCTGGTCACCAACCCGGGCGCCGGTACGGGCCTGACGCCGAAGGACGGCCAGAAGCCCGAGGGCTCCGGCTCCTGGATCGACTTCCTGACCGGCATCGTGCCGACCGACGTCATCACGCCGTTCACCGAGCTGAACGTGCTGCAGATCGTCTTCATGGCCGCCGTCGCCGGTATCGCGGCCCTCCAGCTCGGCGAGAAGGCCGAGCCGATCCTCAAGTTCAGCGCTTCGGTCCTGGAGCTGCTCCAGAAGGCCCTGTGGTGGGTCATCCGCCTCGCGCCCGTCGGCACCGTCGGCCTCATCGGCTTCGCCATCGCCGACTACGGCTGGGAGCTGATCAGCAAGTACGCGACGTTCACCGCCGACGTCTACATCGGCTGCGCCCTCGTGCTGTTCGGCGTCTACCCGCTGCTGCTCGCCACGGTCGCCAAGGTCAACCCGCTCCAGTTCTTCAAGGGCGCCTGGCCGGCCATCCAGCTGGCCTTCGTCTCCCGCTCCTCGGTCGGCACCATGCCGGTCACCCAGCGGGTCACCGAGCGCCTGGGCGTTCCGAAGGAGTACGCGTCCTTCGCCGTGCCGTTCGGCGCGACGACCAAGATGGACGGCTGCGCCGCGATCTACCCGGCGCTCGCCGCGATCTTCATCGCGCAGATCTTCGACGTGCAGCTCGGCATCCAGGACTACCTGCTGATCGCCTTCGTCTCGGTCATCGGCTCGGCGGCCACCGCCGGTCTGACGGGCGCGACGGTGATGCTGACCCTCACCCTGTCGACGCTCGGCCTCCCGCTGGAGGGCGTGGGCCTGCTGATGGCGATCGACCCGATCCTGGACATGATGCGGACCGCGACCAACGTCGCGGGCCAGGCTCTCGTGCCGGTCATCGTCGCGGCCCGGGAGAAGATCCTCGACCACGACGCGTACAACTCGGCCTCGTCCTCGCCGGTCGACGAGTACGACGCGCCTGAGGCCGGGCAGAAGGCCGCTGTGCCGGGTCGCCGCGTAACCGCGCTGCCGGAACCGGACCGCGGAAGTGCCCCCGACGCCTCGCGTCGGGGGCACTTCGGCGATGGGGGCGGGGTGCGGAGGGCGCCGCGTGCTTGCCCGTGGACCGTTGAACCCGGCCGGGCGGGGCATACGGAAATCAGAGCGATCTTGAAAGGGTCGTACGGAGGACGGAGCCGACGCAGATGCCGATACCCACCCGCCGGAACCGCACCGCAGGGCGCGGGCCCGCTTTCCGGCTCCGCGTTGTCGCGTTCGGCCTCGGCCTGGTCGCCATCGTCGTCTGTGGTGTCGGCCTCACCTTCAAGGCGGCGCTGGGAGAGGGCGACAACCTGCCGGCGGCCGTCCTGGCGACGGCGCCCTCGTCGTCGTGGCCGTGGCGGTGGTCCGGGGCGGCCGTCGCCGCCGCCGGCGCGTCCGTCCCGCCGCCGTCGGCGCGGACGTCACCGGCGTGGACGTCGACGACGTGGACGCGGCCCGGGAGAAGGCCGAGGATCCGAGCCCGCCGAAGCCGAGTACGTGGAGTACGCGGCCATGGACCCGGACACCTTCGAGCGGTCGATCGCCGAGCTGTGCGAGCGGGACGGCTGCGTGGAGGTCCAGGTCGTCGGCGCCGCCGGGGACCTCGGGGCCGACGTCATCGCGACGACTCCGGACGGGCGGTGCGTCGTGATCCAGTGCAAGCGGTACGGACCGGCGAACAAGGTCGGCTCGCAGGACGTCCAGCGGTTCGGCGGCACGTGCTACGCGGTCCACGGCCGCCCAGGTCGGCGCCGTCGTGACCACGGGCGAGTTCACCGAACCGGCGGCGGAGTACGCGGACCAGTGCGGAATACTCTGCATCGACCACCAGGCGCTCACCGCGTGGGCCGAAGGAACCGGCCCGGCGCCCTGGGACCAGGTGCCGGTCGCGTAGCCCGGACCAAGCCCCCCCCCGCGGCCCCGCGAGGTCAGGCCCGGGACTCCATGCGGTCGACCGCGTTCTTGGCCTCCAGCAGGTCGGCGCCCGTGATGTCGCGGTAGAGCTTGACCGCCTGGATCTTCTTTCCCCCCTGCACGAGCGCGGCGACCTGATCCATCGCCGGATCGGACTCATGGATGCCCAAGTGCTCCATGACGCGGTCGATCTTCTGCTCCAGCCGGGCAACCCGGTGGTTGGTGCGCCTGAGTTTGTGTTCGTTGACCGAGACCATCAGCGCGACAAGAACAACGAGGAGGAGGGCTATCGCGATATCCATGATCCCCGACCCTATGCCCGCGGCGGCGAGTGAGCCGCATACAGGCAGGAGCCCCGTTCCTCGCGGAACGGGGCTCCTTGGGTACTGCTACTTCGACCGCGATCCGGTCGGCCCGGGCAACTAGGCCGGGGTGACGTTCTCCGCCTGCGGGCCCTTCGGGCCCTGCGTGACGTCGAAGTTCACGAGCTGGTTCTCCTCGAGGGAGCGGAAACCAGACGCGTTGATCGCGGAGTAGTGGACGAAGACATCCGGGCCGCCGCCGTCCTGGGCGATGAAGCCGAAGCCCTTTTCAGCGTTGAACCACTTGACGGTTCCGGTAGCCATAAGCCCTCCCATGGGCCAAAGGGTTGCCCTGCTCCAGAACCTGCAAAGAAGTCTGAAAACTACAAAAGCCTGCGGGTCACATGCTCCGCAGGCTCTGTACTGCAAGGGAAACCAAACTGCAACTTGCGGCGAGCGTAGCATGCGTTCCGAGGCGAGTGGAAGAGGGAAAGATCACGCCGCCCGGAAGTTTGGCGGGGCCTGCCGGGACGCCTGCGGGGCCGCCTTCCGGGACCGGGCCGGAATCCTTCCGGAGACCTCCCGGAGTCCTCGCGAAGGGGGCCCGGCCCCCCGGCGTCGGTCCGTGTGACAGACAGGTCTAGCCTCGCGATGTGGACAATTCAACTGCTGCCGACCACCGTCGCAGCCGGCCACGTGTCGGCCACATCCAGTTCCTGAACTGCCTGCCCCTGTACTGGGGGCTGGCCCGTACCGGAGCGCTTCTCGACTTCCAGCTGTCGAAGGACACCCCTGAGCGGCTCAGCGAGCAACTGGTGCGCGGCGATCTCGACATCGCGCCCGTCACCCTTGTGGAGTTCCTCCGCAACGCCGACGACCTCGTCGCCTTCCCCGACCTCGCGGTCGGCTGCGACGGCCCCGTCATGTCGTGCGTGATCGTTTCCCAGGTGCCGCTGGAGCGGCTCGACAAGGCCCGGGTGGCACTCGGTTCGACCTCGCGCACGTCGGTGCGCCTGGCGCAGCTGCTGCTGGCCGAGCAGTACGGCGTACAGCCCGACTACTACACGTGCCCGCCCGACCTCGGCGTGATGATGCAGGAGGCGGACGCGGCCGTGCTGATCGGCGACGCGGCGCTGCGCGCCTCGCTGCACGATGCGCCCCGGCTCGGGCTCCAGGTCCACGACCTGGGGCAGATGTGGAAGGAGTGGACGGGGCTGCCGTTCGTCTTCGCGGTGTGGGCGGCGCGCAAGGACTACCTCGCGCGTGAGCCGGACGTCGTGAAGAAGGTCCACGAGGCGTTCCTGACCTCCCGCGACCTGTCCCTGGACGAGGTGACCGAGGTCGCCGAGCAGGCCGCCCGCTGGGAGGTCTTCGACGCGGAGCTGCTGGAGCGCTACTTCACGACGCTGGACTTCCGCTTCGGCCCCGGCCAGCTGGCGGGCGTACGGGAGTTCGCGCGCCGGACCGGACCGGACACCGGGTACCCGGCCGACGTCACGGTCGAACTGCTCGGCTGACCACGTCGCCCCCTAGGCTGCTCGCGACAGCGGGCAAGTCGCCGGCGGTGGTACGGGGGAGGACGAGGGCATGCAGCCGCTCGACGCGGGTGATCCGCATACCATCGGCGCGTACCGGATCCTCGGCCGGCTGGGCGCCGGCGGCATGGGCCGCGTATTCCTCGGGCGCAGTGCGGGTGGACGTACGGTCGCGGTCAAGGTCGCGCATCCGCACTTCGCGCTCGACGACGAGTTCCGCGCCCGCTTCCGGCGCGAGGTGGCGGCGGCCCGGCGGGTCGGCGGCGACTGGACGGCGCCCGTGCTGGACGCGGACCCGGATGCCCCTGTGCCGTGGGTGGCCACCGGGTACGTCGCCGGGCCCACGCTGACGGAGGCCGTCGCCGACGCCGGGCCGCTGCCCGTGTTCGCGGTGCGCGCTCTGGGCGCGGGGCTCGCGGAGGCGCTGAGCGCGGTGCACGGACTCGGTCTCGTACACCGGGACGTCAAGCCGTCGAACGTCATGCTGACGCTCGACGGGCCCCGGCTGATCGACTTCGGCATCGCGCGCGCCACCGACGGCACCGCGTCCCTCACCTCCACCGGTGTGTCCATCGGCTCGCCCGGTTACATGTCGCCCGAGCAGATCCTCAGTAAGGGCGACGTGACGGGCGCGGCTGACGTCTTCTCGCTGGGTGCCGTGCTGGCGTACGCCGCGCTGGGCGAGGCACCGTTCCCCGGCGACTCTTCGGCGGCGCTGCTCTACAAGGTGGTGCACGAGGAGCCGCGGCTGTACGGGCTGGAGGCGCTCGACGGTGAATTGCGCGAGGTGGTCGGCGCCTGCCTGGCCAAGGAAGCGGCGGACCGGCCGTCCCCGGAGGAAGTGGCGCGGCGGCTGGCGCCGGGCGGGGCCGCGCAGTCGGTGGCGGCGGGGTGGCTGCCGGGGCCGCTGGTCGAGCGGGCGGGGCGGGAGGCGGTGCGGCTGCTCGTCCTGGAACCGGCGACGGCGGCGCCGGGGGATTCGGGGACCGGTGCCGTTCAGCAGCCCGGCGATGGGCGTGTTCGGACCGCCGCCGGCTTCCTTCGGGAGCGAGAGCGGGACTGGGACTGGGGGCGTGGGTGCGGGTGTTGCGCCCGTCGTACCGGGGAGTGGGACCGGGCCCGCCACCGCGTCCGATGCGGCGGGCCGCGTTTCGTTCTCGCTGACCACCGAGAACTCCGCCTCCGATGCCGGGGGCCGCGGCCGCCGCAGGAGCTGCACGGTGGTTCTCGCCGTCGCGGGCGCGCTGGCGGTGGTGACGGTGGGCGGCTCGATCTACCTGAACGGGCTGTCAGGCAACGGCTCCAACGCCGAGAAGGGCAGCGGCGATCAGGACACTCCCGCCGCCGCCGCTGCGGCCGGCGTGCCCAAGGAATTCACCGGCACGTGGGAGGGAAGCGTCACGGCGGGCGGCGTCGCCGGCCAGTACTCCGTCAGGATCAGCGGTGGGACGAAGGGCGAGGACGTGGCCCGTACGACGAACACGTTCGGGCCGCTCAAGTGCAACGGCCTGGGCGAACTGGCCTCCGTGACCGCGAACAAGCTCCGTATCACCGACCGCGCCGACCCGGCCCGTCCCTCCACCCCCGGCTGCGCGAGCGGCACCGTACAGGTCACGTACACGCTGGAGAAGGACGGCACGATGACCGTCAGGGCGCAGGGCGAGGGAACCGGGAACCCGGCGGGCTCGCTGCGCCGTCTGGACCGCTGACGTCAACCCCGCGTGTCCCAACGGCCACACACGCCCCTACTGTTGGCTGCCGACAACTGACGGCTGACCACAGTGCGCAGCACACGAACGGGTGAGGACGACCATGGACCCCCTGCAGCCGGATGATCCGCGGCAACTGGGAACGTACCGGCTGCTCGCGAGACTTGGCGCAGGCGGCATGGGCCGGGTGTATCTCGCGAGGTCGCCCGGCGGCCGTACCGTCGCGGTGAAGGTCGTACGCCAGGACCTCGCCGCGGACGAGGCGTTCCGGCAGCGGTTCCGGCACGAGGTCGACATCGCCAAGGCCGTTTCCGGCCGCTACACCGCCGCCGTGGTCGACGCCGCGCCCGACGCACCGCTGCCCTGGCTCGCGACGGCGTACGTCCTGGGCCCCGACCTCACCGATGTCGTCGCCTCGCACGGCGCGCTGCCCGAGCCGACGGTGCGCGCGCTCGGCGCCGGGCTCGCGGCCGCGCTCCAGGAGATCCACACGGCCGGTCTCATCCACCGTGACCTGAAGCCGTCGAACGTCCTGGTGGCGGCCGACGGCCCCCGGGTCATCGACTTCGGCATCGCGCGGGCGGTCGACGGGAACCGCATGACGCAGACGGGACTGGTGGTCGGCTCGCCCGGCTATATGCCGCCCGAGCAGGCGCTGGGCCGGGACGTCGGCACGGCCGGCGACGTCTTCTCGCTCGGCGCGGTGCTCGCCTTCGCAGCGACCGGCCGCAGTGCCTTCGGTGACCTCGCCCCGGCCGCGATGCTCTACCAGGTCGTCCACGAGGAGCCCGATCTCAGCGGCACACCGACGCTGCTCACGGGCCTGATACGCGCCTGCCTCGCCAAGGACCCGGCGGCCAGGCCGAGCCCGGCGGAGATCGTGCGCTCGCTCGCCCCGGACGGTACGGGCGAGGCCCTCGCCAACTGGCTTCCCTCGGCGGTCGCTCGACGATCGCGAACACACGCCTCCCGCATCCTGGACCTGGACACTCCGGCGCAGGGCACGTCCCCGGTGGCGTACGGCCCGCCCCCGACGGTGCTGGACGCGTCGTCGCCGAGCCACCTGGACCCGCCTGAGCAGCCGCCCTCCTCCCAGGCCGTCACTCAGGCCTCCGCCACAGCCGCCGCCCCCTCCCGCCGCCGCTTCCTCGGTCTCGCGCCGGCGGCGTCGCCGTGCGGCCGTCGCCGGCACGGGCGGCGCGTGGTGGCTGACCCGGGACCGGGCCACGAGAACGGCGGCCGTCGGCAAGGACGGGAAGAAGGCCCGGCCGGAGGTCTTCAAGACTCCGCCGAACGGCGTAGCACCCCAGCCCCTGTGGCACGCCCAGGCGGCGAACCTCTCCCGCAACTACGACGTGCCGCCCCGGGTGTTCGGCGACTCCTTCCTGGTGCTGGGCGACACCACGGCGGCGTACGACCTCAGGACCGGCAAGCGGAAGTGGGCCCGCAAGGAGATCAGCGGCCCCGCCGACACGACGACCGTCTCCGGCAACACGCTTTTCCTCCCCGGCGGCGACTACGACGGCACGGTGGTCGGGTACGACATCCGTACCGGCAAGGAGACCTGGCGTACGCGGCTCGGCGGAAAGATGACCGGGGAAGTGCGGGTCGCAGCAGTCGACGACAAGCGGATCTATGTCGTCGCCGTGCTCACGGACGACGACATCGGCAAGCGCCTGAACGCCATCGCGGCCGTCGACATCCGTACCCGCGAGATCCTCTGGCAGGAGCAGCGCGACGAGGGGACGCAGGACGACATCGCGCTGACGGTCGGCGACGGCCACCTCATCTACGTCCACGGCGCGATCGACGAGGACGTGAAGAACCTCACCGTCCGCGACGCCCTCACGGGCGAGCAGCGCTGGAACCGCAGGATCGCGGACGACGAGGTCCAGCCGGCCGTCTTCGGCGGCATGGTCTTCGTCGGCGGCGACGGCCTGCTGCGCGCCGTCGACCTGAAGACGGGCCGCGACACGTGGCAGCTCTCACCCAACGGCCGGCGCGGCTTCCACCGGCCGACGGTCCTGCGGGGCGTGCTGTACGTCATGGACTACGACTGCGGTGTCTGGGCGCTCCAACCGGAGTCCGGCAAGAAGATCTGGATGAGCGAGGACCTGGGGAGCCGGGAATTCGGCGAGTGGATGGTCCGTACGGACGACTCCCTCTACATCGCCTCGTACTTCGAGCAGGGCGGCATCTACGCGCTCTCGGCCAAGGACGGCTCGTACCGCTGGAACTACAACGACGGCGTCGAGGACGACGCCGAATGGCAGGTCACCGCGGCCGGCAACCGGCTCCTGGTCTCCCACGCCGACCACCTGTACACGTTGCCGGCGGTCTGAGACGGCGGACCGGGCGCCGGTCGGATGCCGGCCAGGTGTACGGCGGGTCCGCAGAGCCTGCGCATGTCGTCCTGCGGTGCACGCCCAGCCCGCCGCGTCGACGTCAACCGGGCGCCCGAAGCTCACCCGCGGGGCTGGCGTAGGCTGGGCCGGTCCGTCCACACCCTGCCGAAAGGGACACTCCGGTGACTGAGAAGGCCGACCTCACAGCCGTCCTCGACCGCGCTGCCGAGGGTGGGCGGATCACCCCGGAAGAGGCCCTCGACCTCTACCGCTCCGCGCCGCTGCACGCCCTGGGCCAGGCCGCGGACGCCGTGCGCCGCCGTCGCTACGCCGGTACGGAGCACATCGCGACGTACATCATCGAGCGCAACATCAACTACACGAACTCGTGCGTCACCGCGTGCAAGTTCTGTGCCTTCTACGCCGCTCCCAAGAGCGACAAGGTGTGGACCCGCGACCTCGACGACATCCTGCGCCGCTGTGCGGAGACCGTCGAGCTCGGCGGTACGCAGATCATGTTCCAGGGCGGTCACCACCCGGACTACGGCGTCGAGTACTACGAGGAGCACTTCGCCGCGATCAAGGCGGCGTACCCGCAGCTCGTCATCCACTCCCTCGGCGCCTCCGAGGTCGAGCACATGGCCCGGATCTCGGGCGTGAGCGCCGAGGAGGCCATCCGTCGCATCCACGCCGCCGGACTCGACTCCTTCGCCGCGCCGGCGCCGAGCTGCTGCCCGAGCGGCCGCGCAAGGCCATCGCGCCGCTCAAGGAGTCCGGCGAGCGCTGGCTGGAGATCATGGAGCTCGCGCACCGCCTCGGCGTCGAGTCGACGTCGACGATGCTCATGGGCACGGGCGAGACCAACGCCGAGCGCATCGAGCACCTGCGCATGATCCGCGACGTACAGGACCGGACGGGCGGCTTCCGCGCCTTCATCCCGTACACCTACCAGCCGCAGAACAACGCGCTGAAGGGCCGTACGCAGGCCACGCTCTTCGAGTACCTGCGGATCATCGCCGTCGCGCGGCTCTTCCTCGACAACGTCGCCCACATCCAGGGCTCCTGGCTGACGACCGGCAAGGAGGTCGGCCAGCTGTCGCTGCACTACGGCGCGGACGACCTCGGGTCGATCATGCTGGAGGAGAACGTCGTGTCGTCGGCCGGGGCCAGGCACCGGTCGAACCGGACGGAGATCATCGACCTCATCCGCAAGGCCGGACGCGTGCCCGCGCAGCGCACGACGACGTACGAGCACATCGCCGTGCACGACGACCCGGCGAACGACCCGGTCGACGACCACGTCGTCTCGCACCTCTCGTCGACGGCCATCGAGGGCGGCACCGCGCACCCCGAGCTGAAGATCCTCAGCGCGAGCTGACGCGGCGACACAGCCACGTAACGACGCATCTGCGCATGACGGAGTCGAGTTGCTGACGATCCACGCCGCCGACCTGGTCGTTCCGGTCGCCGGGGAGCCGGTCGCCCGGGGAGCGGTCGCCGTCGACGGTGAGACGGTCGTCGCGCTCGGCCCGTACGACGAGGTGGCCGCCGCCCGGCCGGCGGCCCGCGTCCGCCGCTGGCCCGGAGTCCTCACCCCGGGGCTGCGCAACGACCGCGGCGGCTTCCTGCTGGAGCACACCTATTTCCCCGAGGACCCCGGTGAGTCCGACGTGCTCGGCCCGGCCCCCCTCACCGGTGACGCCCTCGCCGCGCTGCGCATGACCGAGGCCCGCTGGGGCAACAGCGCCCGCCAGCTGCACCAGAAACTCCTGGCCCACGGTGTGGTCGCCGTCACCGGTCCGCTCCGGATCCCGGCCGTCCGCCAGGCGGTGCGGCGGGCCGGCCTCACGGTCGAGGGCGGGGACGGGGCCGTGGAGGAGGCCCCGGCGGCGCACCCCGGGGCGGGCCTGGACCCGCTGGCCGGGGGCGTCCCGCTGGCTTCCGTGGTCGCGCACCCGCTCGCCGTCGGCTCCCGCGCCGACCTCGCCGTCTTCGACGTGCCGGACGAGGCGGCGCTGCGCGCGCGGGGGACCGGGTCGGCGTCGCGACGGTTCTGGGCGGACGGCTGGTGCACCGGCGGCGGTGAGGACCGCACCCGCCCGCCGGGCCGCCGGGCGGCGTCAGGGAACGCTGGGGCCGCCCAGGTAGCGGCCGGTCCGGTCGTACGGCCAGGCATTGGACACGCAGCCCCGCAGGCCCTTGATCTGCTGCATCATCGCGGGCGCCGGCCGGCCGGGTCCCGGGCAGGTCTCGTGGCCGCGGCCCAGCCAGTGGCCGACCTCGTGGTTGATGATCAGGGCGCGGTACTCGGTGGCGGAGCCGTCGAACCGCGGGGAGCCGAGCTGCCACCGCTTGAGATTGACCATGACCTCCTCGCCGCCGCGGCAGTTGACCTCGCCGCCGGTGTCCAGTCCGTACGAGCCGCAGATGCGGTCGGTGGTCGCCGGGGTGGCGATGCGGATCACCAACCCCGCCGTCCCGTCCGCGACGTGGTGGAAGGAGTGGGTGCCGCCGTGTGCCCAGCCGCGCGGGTCGGCGAGGATGCCGGCGATGTCCTCGGCCGCCTCGTCCGGGTCCACGCCGGTGCCGTCCTCCACCTCGACCCGGTAGCGGCTGCCGCTGCCGGTGGCCGAGGCGCCGCGCGGCGACGGTGAAGGTGCCGGGGCCCTTGGCGGGTACGGCGGTCGGGGACGTGGACGCCTTGCCGGTCCGGGGCGCCTCGGTGCTCTTGCGCGGTCCGGGGCCGGCGGAGCGGGTGGGGGAGGCGCTCGGCGACGCCTTCAGTACGGGCGAGGACGGAACGGGGCGCGCCTGGCGGCGTTCACCGGCGTCCGGCGGGGCGGAACCGGACCACGGCAGGTCCAGGAACGCCGCTGCCGCGGTGACCTCGGCCACCGCCACGAGCACGACGAGACCGCCGCGGCGCCGGCGGCGCGTACGGAACCGCTTTCCCGTCCGTCTGAGGTGTGCGCGCCCCGGCGGGCTCCCCTGCTGCCGTTCCTGGTCTCTTCCGTGCTGCTCAGCCACCATGGTTCGTTCCGTTCCCGGTCGTCGGATGATCGTCGGCGTACTGCCTTCCCGGGGCGGGAGTTCGTCCAGCGGCGCCAGGAGGTGCCCGGAGGCCGGAGCGGGGGACCGGCTCCCACCCCTTCAGAGGGGGTTCAGGCCGGAAAGGTTGAGAGCGGATGTTGAACGGTCAAGGTGATGTGTGAGCGCGGGCGGGCGGGCGGTTCGGGGAGCCCGCGCCGCCGATGACCGGGCCCGCTCCGCCCACGGTGGGCGGGCCCGGCACAATGGGCGGCGTGACCCGCGCATCCCTGAACAAGAAGCCCGCCGAAGTCGCCTCGATGTTCGACGAAGTGGCGGAACGCTACGACCTCACCAATGACGTCCTGTCCCTCGGACAGGACCGGATCTGGCGCAAGGAGGTCGCCAGGGCGGTGGACGCCCGCCCGGCCCAGAAGATCCTGGACCTGGCCGCCGGAACCGCCACCTCCTCGCAGCCCTTCGCGCGGGCCGGTGCGTACGTCGTGCCCTGCGACTTCTCGATCGGCATGCTGCGGGTCGGCAAGCAGCGTCACCCGTGGATGCCCTTCACCGCGGGCGACGGGATGAAACTGCCGTTCCGCGACGACGCCTTCGACACGGTCACCATCTCCTTCGGGCTGCGCAACATCCAGGACACCGACGCCGCGTTGCGCGAGCTGTACCGCGTGACCAAGCCCGGCGGGCAGGTCGTGATCTGCGAATTCTCGCATCCGACCTGGGCTCCCTTCCGGACCGTGTACCTGGAGTACCTGATGCGGGCGCTGCCGCCGGTCGCGACCGCCGTCTCGTCGAACCCCGACGCGTACGTCTACCTCGCCGAGTCCATCCGCGAGTGGCCCGACCAGCCGGCGCTGGCGTCCCGGCTCCAGCGGGCGGGCTGGTCGAAGGTCGCGTGGCGCAACCTGACGGGCGGGGTCGTGGCCCTGCACCGCGGTACGAAGCCCCGGTAGACCTCCCGTGAACTACCAGTCGGTCCTGGAGCGGATCGCGGAGGACGTCGCACCGCAGGTCGGCAGCGGCAGGACCGCCGAGTACATCCCGGCGCTCGCCGCCGTCGACCCGCGCCGCTTCGGCATGGCCGTCGCGGACATGGACGGCAAGGTGTACGGAGTCGGGGACTGGCAGCGTCCCTTCTCCACCCAGTCGATCACCAAGGTCTTCACGCTCGCGCTGGTCCTGGCCACGGGCGGCGACGGCCTGTGGGAACACGTCGGCCGCGAGCCGTCCGGCAACCCCTTCAACTCGCTCGTCCAGCTGGAGTACGAGAACGGCATCCCGCGCAATCCGTTCATCAACGCCGGCGCGCTCGTCGTCACCGACCGCCTCCAGACCCTGACCGGCGACGCGAGCAGCGAACTCCTCGACTTCCTGCGTCAGGAGAGCGGCAACCCGGACCTGGCCTTCGACCCGGAGGTCGCCGAGTCGGAGTCCGCGCACGGCGACCGCAATGCGGCCCTGGCCCACTTCATGGCCTCGTACGGCAACATCGCCAACCCCGTCCCCACCCTCCTCGACCACTACTTCTGGCAGTGCGCGATCGAGATGAGCTGCGCCGACCTGGCGCTCGCGGCCCGCTTCCTGGCCCGCCACGGGCTGCGCGCCGACGGCTCACGCCTGCTGACGCGCAGTGAGGCCAAGCAGATCAACGCCGTGATGCTCACCTGCGGTACGTACGACGAGGCCGGCGAATTCGCCCACCGGGTCGGGCTGCCGGGCAAGAGCGGTGTGGGCGGCGGGATCGTCGCGGTCGTGCCGGGGCGGTGCACGCTGTGCGTCTGGAGTCCGGGCCTGGACGAGCGCGGCAACTCGGTGGCGGGCGTCGCGGCACTGGACCGGTTCACGACGCTGACGGGACTGTCGGTCTTCTAGGACCAGGACACGGTCTTCGGGAACCGGCCCGGACTGGCTCCGGGGCGGGCCCTTGCGGGGAATCCCCTTGCCGGGAACCGCCCGGCGGGGAAGATGAGTCAGTTCACACGGGAAACACACAGGAACCGCTCTTCCTTCGTTTCTCCCTGCTTTCCCTGCTTTCCCGCTCATCCCGCCCTCCCCGCATCCGGAGTCCCCATGCCGCTGCACTGTCCGAACTGCGGAACCCCGGGCCCCGACGAGGCCCGCTACTGCATGAGCTGCGGGCACGAACGACCGTCCGCCGGGGGCGAGATGCCCCCGCCCCCGCCCCCGCCGCCCGCGTACGCACCCGGTCCCGCGACGCCCTCGCCCCTCGGACAGTTCTTCGGCCGCGCCTTCCGGGGCGACTGGGCGTCCGCGGCGAAGGCCGCCGCCTGGCCGCTCGGGCTGCTGCTCGTCCTGGTGGTCGCGCTGGCCGTCCCGACGTACGGACAGGACGGCAGCGGGGACGGGGGAGACGGCGGAGACGTCGTGGTCGGCTGGAGCGACCGGCTGCGCATCGCGCTCGCCCTGCTGCTCCAGGCGTTCGGCGGCGGCTTCGAGGTGCGGGGCGCCGGACCGTCACAGTTCGGCGCAGGGGGCGGGGACTTCGGTTCTCCGGAGTCCTCCTTCGGCCCGGCGGGCGGCGCCGAGATCTCCCTCGTACCGCTGACCGTCACCGTCCTGTGGATCGGCGCGCACCTCATCGGCGTACGGAAGCTGCGCGCGCGAGTGGCGACGCACGAGCACGGGCGTACGGCAGGTCTCGAAGCGGCCGTACGCGTCACCCTCCTCGCCACCGCCGGTGTGCTGGTCCTCGGCCTGTTCGCCCAGCCGTCGGTCGCGGGCGTCGCGGTCGCGTCGTCGCGCTGCTCGCCGCCCTCGGTGCGCTGGTGCTCTCGCTCGCCGTCACCGCCGGTCTGCTCCAGCGCGACGACCTCGCGCAGTGGCCGGCGCGGCGGCCCACGGCGGAGGCGGCCGTACGCGCGCTCGGGACGGCACTGCGGGCGCTCGGCTCCGTGCTCGTGCTCTGCACGCTCGTCGGCTTCGTCGTGTACGCGAGCACCGAGGGCGTCGACGGCGAGGCGCTGCTGTTCGCGCTGCCGGTTCTGCCGAACATCGGACTGCTGGTGCTCGGGACGAGCTGGGGCGTACCGGTGGACTACGACCTTCAGGGCCAGGTCAGTTACTTCGGCGGCGGCCTCCAGCACGGCAGTTTCGGCCTGTCCGAGCTGGGCGAGGTGCACAACGGCTGGGCGGTGACGGGCGCGCTGGCGCTGGGTCTGGTGTGCGCGCTCGTGTGCGCGCTGTGGACGGCCCGCCGCTCGGCCGGGCGGCGCGAACACGTGCTGGCCGGGGCCTTCTTCCTCGGCCTGTACCTGCTGTTCACCGGATTCACCGGAGTCTCTGCCGACCTCGCGGGCGGGATCGGCGACTTCGGCGGCGCGCAGGGCACGGTGGAGGTCGCGCCGAGCCTGGGGTACGCGCTGCTCTTCGGACTGCTGTGGCTGGCGGGGCGGTGCTGGTCGCGCCGTACCTGCCACGGGTGCGGGGCGGGCGGACGGACGCGGTACCGGGAGTTCCGCCTGTCCCCCCGACCCCGCCGACCCCGCCGACCCCGTCGGCCTCACCGGTCCCGTCGGTCTCACCGGCCCAGCCGGCACCACCGGCCCCGCCCGGGTACGTTCCGCCCGAGGCCCTGGCCGCGATGACGACGGTGACGGCGGCCACCGCCCCCGGAGCCGCACCCCGGTGTACCCCCCCTCCCACCCCCCACTCCTGCCTCCACGCCCACGCCCAC